>JAFDHR010000053.1 GCA_019308645.1 Deltaproteobacteria bacterium | reverse complement strand
GTAGGGTTTAGCTGATTATTGGCGTAATTTTATGGTAGGTTGTCTCATTACAATGAAAATTTTTCCCATGATCTATTGTAGAACCCTTTTTATTTTATTCATGCTTCAGGGCTGTAATTTAAGTGTATAGGTATATTTTTTCAAGTAACTATGTTATTCTATTTTTAATTATTCAGCCACGAATGGACACAAATTAACCTGCCCGCCATCCGGCAGGCGGGTCTGTAGAAAAAGGATTGTTAAATAATCGTTCGTGATAATTCGTGATAATTTGTGGCTGAGTTACTTCTATTTTATCTTTGTGAAGGGAGTTCTATAGAGAATTAATGTCCGCTAAAATACAATACGATAAAGTCTTGAACAAGGCGCAATTGTCTGCAGTTACTGCCCCTGAAGGCCCGATTCTTGTGATTGCAGGGGCTGGAAGTGGAAAGACCCGGACCCTGGTCTATAGGGTCGCATGGCTGATAGAAAAAGGTATTCCGCCGAAGGAGATTCTTCTTCTAACCTTTACAAGAAAGGCAGCCAAGGAGATGCTTGAGAGAGCAGCAAAGTTATCGGATAGACGATGCAAAGATGTTTCTGGTGGTACTTTCCATTCCCTTGCCCAGTATGTATTAAGACAAGAGGCGCACCGACTCGGTTTTAGTCCCTCTTTTACAATTATGGATAGATCAGACATGGAGGAGGCAACTCATGCCCTTGTCCCTGAGGTAGATGGAGAAAAAAGGTCTATTCGGTTGCCGAAAAGGTCTACTATTGCAACTATTATTAGTAAAGCGGCCAATATGGAGAAGTCCTTAGATGATATCATGGAGACAGAGTATCCTCAATTTCTACCAGTCGTTTCACAGATAGAACATCTGCTTACACTTTATAGAGAATATAAAAGAAAAAACAACCTCATGGATTATGATGATCTTCTCCTTTTTTTTAGACTCCTTTTAAAAGAAGATGAAGAAATTAGACATCGGTTGGGCAACAGATACAAATATATCATGGTTGATGAATATCAGGATACAAACACCATTCAGTCCGATATTGTCCGCTATCTTGGTTCTTTACATAAGAATGTTATGGCCGTGGGTGATGATTCTCAGTGCATTTACTCCTTCAGAGGGGCTAATTTTAAAAATATGTTTGACTTTCCAGCTCATTTTCCAGAGGCCAAGATAATAAAACTAGAAGAAAATTACAGATCCACTCAGCCCATGCTTACTATGACCAATGCACTTATGGATCAAGCACGGGAGAAGTATACTAAATGCCTCTTTACCAGAAGGGAAGGCAATGAAATTCCCCTGGTTGTTGACACTGGGACCGAACGCGATCAGGCGTTTTATGTATGTAGTACTATAGAAGCTTTATTGGACGAGGGACAACAGCTGAGAGATATAGCTGTTTTATTCAGGGCTGGCTATCATTCATTTGAATTGGAACTTGAACTTACACGCCGCAATATTCCCTTTGCCAAATACGGAGGGTTTAAATTTATGGAGTCTGCACACATCAAAGATCTTTTGGCACACCTCAGGGTGATAATTAATAAAGAGGACATTCTTAGCTGGGGCCGTCTCTTACGATTGCTAAAAAATATTGGCCCCGGAAGGAGCCAGGCAATAATAGATTGGATGAAAAAAGAGGATGTAGTGGCAGACAGGATAGATGAATGGCCAGGGATTACTAAAGAAAGAGAGGAATTCACTAAGTTAGCTAAGCTTATGAATGCCCTTTCTACACCAAAGATAGTGCCTAAACAAGGTGTTGAGCTCGCACTTGCATATTATAGCCCTTTTCTAAAAGAAAGATTCGATGACTACCCAAGAAGAGAACAGGAGTTAGAACAGTTAATTTCAATGGCATCGAGGTATAAAAACTTGAGAGCATTTTTGGATGACCTCTCGCTTGAACCGCCAACAAGTCCAGTAGATCTCAGACCTTTAGATAAAACGGATTGCTTAACGCTTTCTACCATACATTCAGCGAAAGGATTAGAGTGGAGAGTAGTTTTTATAATATGGCTTGTGGATGGGCGCTTTCCACCTGGAAAATCCTTTGCAAACAGAGAGAGCCTTGAGGAAGAACTCAGGTTGTTGTATGTTGCAGCTACACGAGCAAAAGACAAACTGATTATGGCCTACCCAGGAAAGGAGTTTGTACGTACCGCTGGAGGATTGAGCAGTAATTACCACCAAGGCATTTCATCATTTGTTAGTGCCTTGCCTCATAATGTTATTGAGCACCATTCATTATTATCATCCTCCTCGCCGGCCGTTACCCCATTCTCCAGTAACGCGTATACAGCATTTATGGATGAGCGGGTTGATGTCTCTGCTAATAATACAATTTTAAGATCAAAACCTTTTTATAAGCCCTTGGATCTAACGGCTGCGGACTCCACTGCGCTAAAACAAGGCGATAGGGTCAATCATCCAGCCTTTGGTATAGGGGTAATCGCCAGATTTATGGGTGATGACAAGGTAGAGGTGATCTTCAAGGATAAAGGTATTAAGTTACTTCACCTTGGCTATACGAGTTTAGAGAAGATTTAACATTTGAAACTTGATACTGGAAAATTGAAACTTGAAATTTATCAATATCTTACGGCCCTAAGCTATATTGCATCCCAAAACCGTTTTTAGGAACAATAGATAGCATACATGCACATAATCCAGTTTCCAGTTTCAAGTTTCCAGTATCAATAAGATGGATATCTCTGATTTACATCCCTGGGATGTGACATATAAAGAGGCAGTCAAAATCCAAAAGAAGTTAAAAGGTAAGGTTATTTTAAAAAACATAGATAAAAAAATAAGATATGTTGCCGGGTTAGATGTCTCTTATGCAAGAGGGTCTAACATAATGTGGGCAGGAGTTGTTGTTCTTGATTTTCCCTCATTAAACAAGGCAGAAGAGAGGTGGTCTCAAAAGAAGGTCTCCTTTCCTTATATACCTGGCCTTTTAAGCTTCAGGGAAATTCCTGCATTAATTGGTGCACTCAGAAAGATGGAGATAGAACCAGATCTGATTTTTTGTGATGGGCAGGGTATCGCACACCCAAGGGGGCTTGGCCTTGCCTCCCATCTGGGAATCCTTTTAAATAAGCCTACTATTGGCTGCGCAAAATCACGCCTTGTGGGTATGTATAATCAGGTTGGGGAACATAAAGGTAACTATACTTATCTCACATATCAAAATAGAGTTATTGGAGCCGTAGTTCGGACAAGATCAAAAGTCAAGCCTATCTTTATTTCTCCCGGATATGGGATAATGCTAAACGATTGTATAAGATTTGTTCTTGGAACTTGTTCAAAGTATAGAATACCTGAACCTACAAGGCAAGCTCACCTCCTTGTAAATTCAGTGAGGTGCGCAAATGTGAAGAACTTAGTGGCATAGCCCTAATTGTCTTCGGCCAGGGCGGGTCATCATTCCATGTGGACGGCATAAATAGAGCACAACTAAAAAAGATATGATTTCATTAGGTTATAGAGATTTCGGGATGTTAACATGAATTTTTTATCTGGTTTTATAGCTATAATCGGGCCACCTAATGTTGGAAAATCTACCCTTTTAAACAGGTTGCTTGGGCAAAAAATAGCAATCACATCTCCCAAGCCACAAACTACCAGAAATAGGATTTTAGGGATTTACAATGAAGATGACTGCCAGATGGTATTCATCGACACTCCTGGCATCCATCAAACGAGATCTCTGCTCCATAAAAGCATGGTTGGTTCGGCAAAAAGTTCTTTGGGGGAGGTTGATATGATACTTCTGGTAGTCGGCTTTGAGGAGCCTGCAAATAATAGTGAGCTAAATATTATATTAAGGATTTTGGGAAAAACAGACAAAACCACTATTCTTACTATAAACAAGATCGATTTGCTTAAAAAAGAAAATCTACTGCCTATAATTGAGATATATAGCAAAATGGATCGTTTTGATTCTATAATACCTGTGTCTGCCCTTTATGGTGATGGGTTGGAGACCTTAATAGGGGAGTTAAAAAAGAAACTATCCCCGGGCCCTCAATTCTTTCCCACTGATATGGTTACTGATAGGCCTGAGGAATTTCTAATGGCCGAGATTATAAGAGAAAAAATATATTATCAAACAAGAGAGGAGTTGCCATATTCCTGCGCTGTAAATATTGAAAAAATAAAGGAAGACCCGAAAAAGAATTTGCTTGCTGTTATGGCAACGATATTTGTGGAAAAGGCCTCACAGAAAAGGATAATTATTGGGAAAAACGGAAGCATGATTAAAAAAATAGGAAGAAATGCAAGAATGGAGATGGAAAGAATATTTTCATCTCATGTATATCTGGAACTTTTTGTTAAGATTGAAAAAAATTGGAGCAGTGATACAAGGTCTTTAAGAAGGCTTGGATACTAAACAAAAAACCAACCACTAATAAGCAGTTGGTTTTTTAGGAGAAAAGAGGTTAATTTCTAAATGCTTAATATGCAATATTCTTGCCAAGATAATGATATTTGGGAATAGTTTATGTAACTAATTGTTTCAATTAAACAATTTCTGTGATACCAAACCACCATTCTCTTTTTCTATTTGTCTTAAAAGTACAATTCTTTGTACCCAAAAAGGATAATATAATTATTATTTAATATAACCTACTTAAATTATTGCATAATTATGGGTACAATTTTTTAAACCTCTAAACAACGATGTTGTACTTCTTCATTTTATGCTGAATAAGACTTTTCGTGATGCCGAGCATCTCTGCAGCATGAGATTGAACATTATTGCACTGTTTCAGAGATCTTCTTATTAAATGTTCTTCCATCTGCTCGAGTGTTTTTTGCAGTGGAGCGTTTAGGGGTATGAATCTATCAACATTGATTTCTTCCTGTTTTCCTGAAAATTCGTCTGGCAAATCCTCTATGCTGACTAATCCGTCAGAATTCATCACCGCAGCCCTTTCAATTGTATTTTCCAACTCCCTAATATTTCCAGGCCAGCTATAGTTGTACAGGGCTTTCCAAACATCAGGAGATAGTTCTATTTTTTTCTTTTTGGATGGCTGGAATTTCTCTATAAAATGTGCAGTTAGAAAAGGAAGATCTTCGATCCTATCTTTTAATGGTGGCACATCGATCTGAACCACATTCAAACGATAGAAAAGATCCTCCCTAAATATTCCCCTGTCTATGTCCTCTTTTAATTTACGATTCGAGGCTGCCAAAATTCTGACATCCACTTTAATGGTTTTGGTCCCTCCCACCCTTTCAAATTCCATCTCCTGTAATACTCTAAGTAGTTTTACCTGTAAGGAAGGTGGCATCTCCCCCACCTCATCCAGAAATAAGGTTCCCCCATCAGCCAATTCAAATCGCCCCTTTTTCATGGCAATAGCTCCAGTAAAGGCGCCCCTTTCATGGCCAAAAAGTTCACTTTCTAACAGTGTTTCAGTCAATGCACCACAATTTAGAGAGATAAAGGGCCTGTTTTTCCTTGGGCTATTATAATGAATGGCCTTAGCTATAAGCTCCTTACCTGTACCAGATGGGCCTGTGATCATGACAGATGCCTTGGATTGGGCAACTTTGCTGATCATATTATAGATCTTGAGCATAGGTTTGCTCTTGCCGATTATATTTCCATATTTATAACGATCTGAAAGGGCCTCACTGAGCTGCCTGTTTTCTTTAATAAGGCGATAGTTTTCTAAGCCTTTCTTAATAGTCAGTTTTAATTCCTCATTTCTAAAAGGCTTGGTAATATAATCATAGGCCCTCTTTTTCATGGCCTCGACTGCCATTTCTATAGTCCCATAGGCAGTCATTATAATAACGGGAAGTTCAGGATTTATTTTCTTTGATTCTTCTAAGAGTTCAATCCCATTCATCCCAGGCATTTTCATGTCTGTAATAACTAAGTCCAGATCTGTTTCCCTAATTAAACGGAGAGCATTCATGGCATTATCTTCTGTAATTATCTCGTAGCCCTCAGGAGAAAGTAAGGCTTCAAGGATAACAAGATAGTTCTTTTCATCGTCTATGATTAAGATTGTTTCCATAATTGTGTTTATTGGGTTTTTTATGTTTATTGAGTTTGTTGGGCTAATTGGTTGAGTAGTCAAGTAGTTGAGTAGTAAACAGCTTAACCACTTAACGATTCAACTAATTTACTTTAGTTTTTTTCGGGGCAACATAACAAATACACTTGTTCCCGTCCCTTCTTCGCTCTCTATCCATACTTCTCCTTTATGCCCTTCTATAATCTTTTTCACAATAGCCAATCCAAGGCCGCTTCCCTTATCCTTTGTTGTAAAAAAGGGATTAAAAATTTTTTTGAGGTTTTCTTTGCTGATCCCTGTTCCTGTATCATAAACTTCTATTCTGTAATTTTCTTTCTCCTTTTCAATTTTAATATCAATATTACCGCCATTTTTCATGGACTGAATAGCGTTTATAAAAATATTCAGGAATGCCCTATAAAGAAGGCCCGGATCTGCCTCAATTTTATAGGGCCTATTATTCAGATCGCCATTATTTATTTCGACATTCTTTTTATCTAATTCGGATTGCAGGAAAGAGAGGTTTCTGTCGATAATTTCTTCAAGGTGACAATCTTGGAAATTTGGCTCCTGAGGTCTGGCAAAGTCAAGAAAGTCAGTTACAATATCATTGAGGCGCCCTGACTCCTCAATAATAATAGAAGATAGTTTCTTCTGGCTCTCATTACCTGCTGATTTCTCTGTTAAAAATTCTGCAGTACTCCTGATTATGCCTAAGGGGTTCTTGATCTCATGAGAAACACCAGCGACCATTTCACCAAGCGCAGCTAAACGTTCAGCCTGATTCAGTTGGTCTTCTAATAGCTTTTGTTCCTCTGCCCTTTTTCTAAGGATGTGCTCAGCCTTCCTTACTACAAGCAGGAGAGCCAGGAATATAAGAAACATAATCGAAAGAGATACACCAAAGATAAGATACCTGAATTTTAAAATAGATTCATATTCTTTTGTGAGATTTTGGGTCAACTCAAATACACCTAATATCCCGATGTAGTAATAAGGGGGTTCTGCCTTGAAAGGTATAAAGGTCTTAAGCTTTTTCTCCTTTGCAAAATCCGTGAACAAAGACCCGGAAATGGCAGGTTCACGGGATACTAAACGCGAGCTATGTTTTCCCTCAAGGGCAGCTTTATATTCCATACCCCCTCTGCCAGTTAATCCGATCAAATCCCTATTGGTACTATAGGCAATAATGCCTTTCTCCGTATCATATATATTAACCTGTTCTATATTAAAGGAGTGAATAGTAGTCCTTACTATCTTATCCATCAGATCAGATTGTTCCTTTTCTCTCAGACTGATTGACCCGTATCTGTATCTAACAGGGATAGTAAAATAGTGAAATACTTGATGGTTTAAATTATTTGCGATAAGAAGAGCATGATTCTCATAGGTATTCATCAAGACCTTTGTGGCTCGTTGGGAAATAACCATTGATAGAGTGAAGCTTGAAATAATGAGGATCACGAAACTTGTATAGGCGAAAAACTTAACTAATCTGAACCGGTTAGTTTCAGGTCGGATATTTTCTGAATTATATTTCATGCTGCCTAAACACTCAGTTTTACCCCTTCTAAATAATTACTTATTGCCCTATCGTATTGCCAAGTGAGATTAAAAACTTTTTTTGCCAGTTCAAATCGTGTTTGTAAGGTCGTCCCCCCAGATTCTGTAATTTCTTTTAACACCTTAGAATAATCTGATGGATCCACTATAACAGTTACATACTTAAAATTCTTTGCGGCTGATCTGAGCATGCTAGGACCACCTATATCAATGTTCTCAACAGCCTCTTCTAATGTACATCCCTCTTTTGCAACTGTTCGTTCAAATTGATACAGATTAACAAGCACCAGATCTATGTTCTTTATACCATGTATGTTCATCATCTGAATATCTTGTTGGTTATCCCTCCTTCCCAGCAATCCACCATGTACTTTTGGATGAAGTGTTTTAACACGGCCATCCATCATTTCAGGAAAGCCGGTATACTCAGATATATCCAAAACCTTTATTCCTCCATCCCTCATTGCCTTTGCTGTACCCCCAGTTGAAAGAATTTCTATCCCTAATTTCTCTAAAGATTTCGCAAACTCAACTATACCACTTTTATCCGTGACACTTATAAGGGCTGTGGATATTTTATTCATGTTACATCCTCCTTTTTGCAAATCCTGTTAGCCCGACTGAGGCAGATAAAGAAAGCTTTAAAACCCGATCAAACTCTCTCGTTTTCCCCTAAAGCCATAAATGGGAATACTCTTTTTTTAACAGGATAAAAGTTGAAGTTTATTCCAAATAATTACAGTAATTATTTCGTAACTATTCAGGTTGTAAGGTTCAAGCCTGCCCGCCAGACGGCAGGCGGGGTTCACAGTTCACGGCTGGGCGAATTTAGGGTGACATAGGCCTTACTCTGAACTACCGTGCAAGACAGCCTGGTGTATCGCAAGAACCTAATGAACTCCGCCTTCATCTTGGAATCGAGCCTCTCCTTCATCTGTTTAACCCTGAACCGTGAACCCGGAACTTTGAACCTGAGTTACATTATTTCGATAGAAAGCCTAAAAGGAGCAGCATATTTTGTCAAGCTAAATAAGACCTTGAATTTTATGAATAACAGTGCAATAGTAAATTATAATAGTAAGCAGTAGGAAGTAAGTAGTAGGTAGTAAGCAGTAGGTAGTAAGCAGCAAAGAGATCTCTATTGCTTACTGCTGAGTCCATACTGCATACTAACTACAGGGGCGTTATGACTAAGGTATATTTAGTGAGGCACGGACAGACAGACTGGAACAAGAAGCTAACATTTAGGGGAAGAATAGACGTTCCGTTAAATGAAGCTGGACACAGAGAGGCAAAAGCTATATCTGATGCCTTGAAGGATAAAAACATTGGCGCTATTTATACAAGTCCGCTCAGACGTTCTATTGAGACTGCTCAGCCAATTGCAAAATTTTTTCATCTTGAAATAGTACCTGTTCAAGGATTGATTGATATAAGTTATGGTAATTGGGAGGGTTTAACATTTAGTGAAGTAAAAAAACAATACAGTGATCAATATGAAAAATGGGAAAAAAAGCCTGACTTGATAAGATTCCCCCATGGAGAAACTTTAGATGAAGCAAAGGAACGGTCTTTTCGTGCATTTAAAAATATTGTAAAAGAGAATCCTGGTAAATCAATCCTTATCGTTCCTCACAGGGTTATAAACAAGGTCCTTCTATGTGCACTTTTGGGACTCAGCAACTCACATTTTTGGGAGATTAAGCAAGATACAGGGTGCATTAATTTGATTGAATATTTAAATAACAGGTTTATCCTATCCCTGGTGAATGATACCTGTCATTTGAAAGAAATAGCAAATGGGACAGTCCAACCTGATTTTTAATATAGAAATTCCTCTTCATAACATTATTGACAAATAGTATTATTTATGCATATAAAAATTTTTATATTTATAATTAATGTAGTATAATAAATATTATCTATCCAAACCTATTAGAGCGAAAGTCTATTTTTGTTTTTCCGCCTGCTGATATTTTATGCGAGAGATGTTGGCAAGGAAAGGCGATTTAATAGGTTAAATTAAAGAGACTTATGCTTCTATGGATAGGAACAACTCACTAAAAGTACTTCCAACAAAGACAGCACCCATCAATCGTGCCCCTGGAGAGGAACGCTGGCTTCCACCCTGGCTATTTCAGCATCAGGATTTGATCCATGCTCTCGAAAGCGCTCAACCGGTGGATCAAGAGGA
>JAFDHR010000052.1 GCA_019308645.1 Deltaproteobacteria bacterium | reverse complement strand
TTAAAATACTCGCTATCTGACTGGCCAGCCTTCCCAGAACCCTTTCCTTAGCATCTATCAGATACCACTTTTTTTCTATCTCATGCTCTTTAGCAACAAAGGTTTTCATCTCAGTAAAATTTTATATATTTAAATACTATAATGTCAATAGCCGATCTTTTATATTTCTCAGCCAACACAATCTGAGATTTAGTTAATTAAAGAAATTTCATGGTAATGTCAAGGACTTTTAACAAAATTAATATTGACAGGAAAATATAGACCTGTTAATGGATCATTAGTGATTATCCAGTAATGGAATAAAAGAAGCATAAGCGCCCGTAGCTCAGTTGGATAGAGCGCCGGGCTTCGAACCCGTAGGTCGCAGGTTCGAATCCTGCCGGGCGCATTGAAAGCTTCAAAGGGCCGTTAGCTCAATTGGCAGAGCAACTGACTCTTAATCAGTAGGTTAGAGGTTCGATTCCTCTACGGCCTACCATACATCAAGCAAAGGTTTCCAAGAAATTCTTGGAAACCTTTTTTTTCGCAGTAACCTTGCTGAGTTTGAATCGTTTCCCACAAGATTCATTATAAAAATTTGTAAGGTAGCGCTTTCAAATAAAGAATTTCAAAATTCATTCATATGATGCAAAGATATCACAATATTATGTCAAAGTTTGCAGAGATTGCCGTTGACTTATTGAGTAAAATAATAAAATATTCAAGTGCATTAAAAGAAGCTGGAGAAATGATACTTGCTTAGGTATTAGCCATAGTCAGATGGAAGTATCTCAACCTATGGGAAAAAGATGATAACTATATTTCGTGATAATAAAGGAGCTGAAAATGACATCTGAAAATAAGAGAAAGTCAAATGAGTTTCTGGATTCATTTGAAAGTAAATGCATCAACACGATTCGTTTTTTAGCGGTAGATGCAGTGCAGAAGGCTAATTCGGGTCACCCCGGTATGCCTATGGAGGCCTCTGACTTAGCTTATGTTCTCTGGACCAAAATCATGAGGTACAATCCTAAAAATCCACAATGGCTAAATCGCGATCGCTTTGTTTTATCAGCCGGCCATGGCTCCATGCTGTTATATGCTATCCTCTTTCTGACAGGGTATAATCTTACACTCGACGAGATAAAGGCCTTTCGACAATGGAATAGTAAAACCCCTGGACATCCCGAGTATGGCTGTGCGCCTGGTGTGGAAACTACAACGGGCCCGTTGGGTCAGGGCTTTGCAACCGGCGTTGGCATGGCTATGGCTGAGAGGTTTCTGGCCAACCGCTTTAACAGGCCTGGCTTTCCACTGGTTGATTACTTTATCTTCTCTTTGGTGAGTGATGGAGATATTATGGAGGGAGTCACTTCCGAGGCGGCTTCTCTGGCAGGGCACATTGGTCTGGGAAACCTGATCTATATCTATCTGGATAATCGGATAACCATCGAGGGACCCACCGATTTTGCCTTAAGTGAGGATGTAGCCCGCCGCTTTGATGCATACAACTGGCACGTCCAGCATGTAAATGGCTATGATTTGACAGGTATCGAGAAGAGCATTCAACAAGCCAAAGAAGAGAAATCAAAGCCCTCTCTTATTATTGCAAGGACCAACATTGCTTATGGGAGTCCCAACAAGCAGGACTCCGCTGATGCCCATGGAGCGCCATTGGGCAAAGACGAGATACTCCTGACAAAGAAAAACCTTCAATGGCCTGAAACCCCCGCATTTCTCGTTCCCGAGGATGTGCTTGTACATTTTAGAGAAGCGGAAAAACGTGGGCAAGAACACGAGGAACAATGGTTATCTCTGTGGGAGGCCTATAAAACAACCTACCCTGAACTTGCCCATGAGTGGGAGCATATGCATAAAGACCCTGACATTTCCCAGTGGGAAGATTCTTTACCCCTTTTTAAATTAGAAGATGGGGCTGTGGCAACCCGTTCTGCCTCTGGCAAAATTCTGCAAGCAGTTGCGCCCCACCTTCCTGGCCTTATCGGTGGTTCAGCAGATTTAGCTCCCTCAAACAACACCTTTCTGAAAGACTTCGGAGAGTTTAAAAACACATGTGGCCCCAACATTCATTTTGGCATCCGCGAGCATGCCATGGGAGCGATTTTGAATGGTATGGCCCTCAGTGGGGCCCTCATCCCTTATTGTGGGACGTTTCTGATCTTTTCCGATTACATGCGCCCGGCTATTCGTTTGGCGGCAATGATGGGATTGCCTGTGATTTATGTCTTCACTCACGATTCCATCGGGCTGGGGGAGGATGGCCCCACCCATCAACCCATCGAGCAGCTTTCCAGCTTAAGAGCCGTGCCAAACCTGATGGTTATCCGCCCTGCGGATGCCCAGGAGACAGTAGAGGCATGGAAAATAGCCCTGAGCCGTCGAGATGGACCGACCGCACTGATTCTAACGCGACAGAAGCTACCTATCATTGATAGGGATCGCTATACTAAAGCAAGTGGACTTCAACGCGGTGCCTATGTTCTGGCCGATGCCCCTGAATCAAAACCTGAACTGATCTTGATAGGCACAGGGTCAGAGGTGCCTATTCTGCTGTCGGCATATGAGCGGTTGGTAGATCAGGGCATTAAGGCCCGACTGGTCAATGTTCCATGCTGGGAACTTTTTGAAATGCAGTCTGAAGCGTATCATGAGGAGGTGTTACCATCTCATGTAAATGCGCGCCTTGCGGTTGAAGCTGGCTGTCCTTATGGATGGGAGAAATACACCGGGACGCAGGGCAAGATCATTGGTATAGAACGCTTTGGGGCCTCTGCTCCAGGAGAAGAGCTCTTTCAACAATTCGGTTTCACAGTAGAACATGTTATAAAGGATGCCAGGGAACTTTTGAACAGTGTATAGGCGAAACATGTTGGAGGTGGATAAAAAGATAAGTCAATAGACGTATAAGTGGTTCGGGTAGAAAATTTAGATCTTTAGTAACCGTTCACGGGTTGAAAGGTTCAGGGTTCAAGGGTTCATGCCTGTCCGCGATCTGGCAGGCGAGTATCAAGAACTTAAAGTAGTTAACCCTGAACCCCGCCTGCCGTCCGGTGGGCAGGCTTGAACTGTGAACCTGACAACCCGGGTAGTCACTTTAACATACTATTAGACAGGAGGAGGAAAAGTGAAACACATTCATTATTTAGATCAGGAAGCAGAAAAAACCGAAACAGATGGAGCTAAGGGAGCAGTCATACGGCACGTAATTACAGAAAAGGACGGGGCTCCCAATTTTAATTTGAGAGTTTTAACCATTGAACCAGGCGGACAAAGTCCTAATCATAGCCATCCTTGGGAACATGAGTTTTTCGTTCTAAAAGGCAAGGGAACTGGTGAGGTGAATGGAGAAGCAGTTGATCTCAAGCCAGGTATTGCCCTTTATGTACCACCGGATGCCCAGCATTGTCTTCGAGCAGCAGAGACTATGGAAGTTATTTGACTCATTCCACAGATGTAACAATACACCTGGATGGTGTATAGGTAGAGAATATTTAGTTTATCAGAGGTGACGGATGCAGATAAAAAATTCGCCAAGAAAGGATTAAATGAAAACATATCTTGACTGTATTCCCTGCTTTTTCAATCAAGCGCTTCGCGCAGGACGAATAGCAACAGATGATGAAGGAAAGATAAAGAGGCTTTTGGATGAGATAGGAATGGTGCTCAAGGACATTCCTCTTGAGAGCACTCCACCAGAGACTGGCAGGCTAATATATGAAAAAGTAAGAGAAATCACAGGTAACTATGATCCTTATAAGGAAATAAAGATTGAAAGCACTAACAAAGCCCTTTCTTTATACCATTCTGTAAAAGAGGAAATTGAGCAATCAGATGATAGTCTCCTTTCAGCGATAAGAATTGCGATTGCCGGTAATATAATCGACTTTGGTGTGAATAGAAATTTTGATATTGAAAGAGAAATACATGAAGTGCTCGAAAAAGATTTTGCAATATATGATTACACTAAATTCAAGGAGTGTTTAGACAAGGCTGATGAGATCCTTTTTATCGGCGATAATGCCGGGGAATCTGTTTTTGATAGGATTTTAATAGAAGAATTAAAAAAGCCAGTGATATATATTGTGAGAGATGAACCCGTTATAAATGATGTAACATATGATGACGCAATACTGGCAGGAATAGATAAAGTTGCAACGATAGTGTCATCCGGGACAAATGCTCCTGGTACCATACTTACAACATGCAGCAGTAAATTTAGAAAGATATATCACGACGCAAAATTTGTGATAAGTAAGGGACAAGGAAACTATGAGGGGCTTTCTGATGAAAAAAAGCCTATATTTTTTCTGCTGAAGGCAAAATGCTATGTCATAGCTAAGGATATTGGCGTTACCGAAGGGGATATTGTGTTGAAAGGAATAAATGTGTAATAAATTGGGTAAAATCTTGACCTTACATGCCTCTGCCTCCCCCTCTTCCTCCTCCCCTACCACCTCTACCCATTCTTTTCCCGCTTCCCATGCCTCTACCTCTGCCTTTTCCTCTCATATCACCACTTTTTTGCCACTGGTCCGATTTTCCCTGGTCTATTTCGGTTTTGGCCTCTGTTACTATGCGACGAACTGCTGAAGAAAGATAGGAAAACAAGCTTAAAACAATACCTGTGCCTGCTTCAAAAAAGGCCTCTGTTTTATCCTTTGTTCCAGTCTCTGCCTGTGATTTATGGTCCCTTGCCCTACTGCTTGCATTTGCGCTGATATCTGCGTCTGGGTAAGCTTTTGCGTACGGGGCTTTCTCTGGCTCCAGCGGCTTTTTCGAAGATAAAAAGGACTGCATCATCTCATAGGCTTCATTAATTTCCTTTAGTTTATCCTCAGCCTTTTGTTTTAGACGAGGATTGCTGGAGAAACGATCCGGATGCCAGATATTTACCATATCTTTATAGGCCTGTTTTGCCTCATCTATGGTAGCATCATGTTTAAGCTCAAGAATGTCTAAACATCGTCGAATATCCATTGTATCTTTCTTTGCCTCCTAAAAAAATACCTCTTTATTCTACCGCCTGATCTCTCAGGCAATGTCTTCACCATTGTTCTCCTAAGAAACTAAATTTAAAATTAGCAATTAGCAATTAAAATAGTCGCTTATGAACCTCTTATGGAACTTGTAAGTTTCGCCCGTTTATAACCTTGAAGCGAAGTGCCAAGGTCATTTGCTGAGTGATGAACCCAACGCCTTTTTCTCACTAAACCACTTAACAAGCCTTTAGCCATATATCGATCTCCTCTCAAAATCTTTCTATATATGCATGCTGGCAATGAAGCTCCCGCAGCAGACGCGGCGCAAGCCCTGCGCGAGCTGCAGGGTATTCTGGCGAAAGCGAATAAAACGCCACTCTTTTTAAACCCAGCCCATTTTTACAAGAACCTTAAGAAAGTGCCACTTAGGATGTCAAGGAAAAAGCGAAGATTGTGAGGGAATATTAAATCCATATGCTATTGTGCGCCTATTTGTTATTATGAAAAGTTTACCATGACATTTAAAAGTCACATTTTCCTTGAAAGGATTTAAGCAGGCACTGTGTGCTTGACACACAACGATAGTTTCCCTATATTTCTTGCCACAAAAAGGGAGTTCTTATCAATTAATCAGCGGAATACAACAAGCTCCTAACAGCCATGCCGGGATGTTCTGTTTCGATAAGAAAGAAAATTAATTTTTTTTAATTATGTCTTTTGACTGCTTTTGGATGCTATTTTAAAAGTATTGAGAATATTATGGATATAAGAAATATTGCAATTATTGCACATGTTGATCATGGAAAAACAACTATGGTAGATAGAATTCTACATCAGGTGAAATTGTTCAGGGATAATCAGGAAGTGCAGGATTTGATTCTGGATTCAAATGATCTGGAAAGGGAAAGAGGGATAACTATTTTATCTAAAAATGTATCAATAAAATATAAAGGAATAAAAATAAATATTATAGATACTCCCGGTCACTCAGATTTTGGCGGAGAAGTAGAGCGTGTTTTAAATATGGCTGATGGCGTGCTGTTACTTGTTGATGCTTTTGAAGGACCTATGCCACAAACACGATTTGTTTTGCAAAAAGCATTAGAGCTGGGTTTAAAACCTATAGTTGTAATTAATAAAGTAGACAAAACAAATTGTAATCCGGAAGAGGCAAATGAACTTGTTTTTGAACTGATGTTTTCTCTGGATGCAACAGAAGAGCAACTGAATTTTCCAACTGTTTACGGTTCTTCAAAGCTGGGATGGATGGGACCCGACTGGAAAACACCAACTAATGATGTTAGCTATTTATTAGACACTATTATTGAATATATTGATCCACCCAAAGATAATCCCGGAACCTTACAATTACAGATTAGTTCATTGGATTACTCGTCATACACAGGGAGAATTGCTATAGGAAGAGTAAATAGAGGAAGTATAAAAATGGGTGATCAGGTTTCTATTGTTCAGAGAAATCGTCAAATAAGTAAATCGGTAGTTAAAGAACTTTATCTTTTTGAAGGACTAGGAAAAGAAAAAACCAAAAAAGAAGTTAAATCCGGTGAAATAGTCGCCATAATGGGACTTGAAAACTTTGACATTGGAGATACCATTGCTGATTTTGAAGAACCCGAAGGTTTAAAACCAATCTCTGTAGATAAACCTACTATGAGTATGCTTTTCACCATTAATAACTCACCATTTTTTGGTAAAGAAGGGAAATACACTACATCAAGGCATATCAGAGAAAGATTATTTAAAGAAACAGAGAAGAATCTGGCATTAAAGGTTGAAGAAACAGATTCACCTGATAAATGGCTGGTTTATGGTAGAGGCATTCTTCATTTATCTATTTTAATAGAAACTATGAGGAGAGAAGGGTATGAGATTCAATTAGGTCAGCCTAAGGTGGTTATTAAAGAAGTAAATGGGTTTAAACATGAACCGATAGAACTGTTAAATGTAAATGTTTCTGAAAAGTTTTCCGGAAAAGTAATAGAAATTGTTACCAAACGTAAAGGAGATATTCTGAATATTGAGGCAAAGAATGACAGAATAAATCTTGAATTTAAAATACCGGCCAGAGGTTTGATTGGACTTACCAATCCTATATTAACAGCAACCGAAGGTGAAGCAGTGATTTCGTATCGGTTTAAAGATTATGAGCCATGGAAAGGTGAAATACAAAGTAAAAGAAATGGTGCTTTGATAGCCATGAAAACAGGAACATCTATTGCTTATTCAATTGATAAACTGCAAGACAGGGGTGAGTTTTTCATTGAGCCAAATGAAGAGATATATGCAGGACAGGTGATAGGAGAGAGTACAAGGGATGATGATCTGGTAATAAATGTAACCAAGACTAAAAAACTATCTAATATGCGGGCTGCAGGTTCAGATGAAAAAATGTCAATAGCTCCGGCAATAAAGTTCTCATTGGAAGAAGCTATGGAATATATTGGAGAAGATGAATATGTTGAAGTAACCCCAAAATCAATTCGCTTGAGAAAGATATTGCTTGGTGAGCTTGAAAGGAGGAGGAAAAAGAAATCGGAAGGGTAATGTAAAAAATATGCTAACGACTCAGGTTGTCGGGTTCACGGTTGGTTGGCTTTCGTTCTTCATACCCGCCTGCCGGATGGCGGGCAGGTTTCTTGAGATAGTTGATGAACCCACGAATGGTCGCTATTCAACAGCAGCATTCAGAACATCATTAATTTCATTTATAATAGCCATATTATAACAAGCCCTGCCAGCTACCTTTCTTTTAGGGTTTGAAACTTCTTTATTACAAAGTTCAGCTACTCCATCCCCGTTATCTGTTTGTGCTCTGCGTTTTACTATTTTAAAATTAGTTGTTCCTCTAACATAATAGTGTCTGGCGACTCTTATTCTATATGCCTTATGCTTCAAAATGCAATATTATAGTATTCTACCCTGCCTGTTGAAAAAAATCGAGAAATCTATTAAAGATGAAATGTAATGACCGATATCACAATAAAGTACTTGGGAGGTATGGTTGGTAGTGCTCTCGGAGATGCGATTGGTGAACTTGCATTCCAATATCGTAACAAAGAGGACCTTTGTATCCAGGTAGCCCGATTAAAAAAACTCCGCTACACCGACGATACTGCGATGTCTATTGGCCTCGCAGAATCTCTTAAAAAAAAGGGTTGCCTTGATCAACACGATCTGGGAGAAACATTTCGATACAACTATGAGCGTGAGCCGTGGCGGGGCTATGCCTCGGGACCACCAACTATATTCTCACTGGTTGAACAGTTAAATATTACCTATGCTGAGGCTGCGAAGAGTTCATTTGGAGGTACAGGTTCCCTTGGTAATGGAGCTGCCATGAGGATTGTTCCGTTAGGGCTGTTTTTTCACGACTCCACTGATCTTTATGAAAAGGCTTGCATGTCTGCTGCTGTCACCCATGCACATCCTGTGGGTAAAGACGGTGCAGCAGTCCAGGCAAGGGCTGTTTCTCTTACAGTGAAGCTTGATCCAAAGAAGCCCTTTTCAGGTGAAGTATTTATGGATACATTGATTGATTCCGCCGTAGCCCCTCAGATAGAGGAGAAAATGCGGCTTGTTCAGAAACTAATTAATGCCCAGAGCCCTCCATCTTTAGCGGCAGAGCAACTTGGTCAAACAGTTGCAGTGCATGAATCTATGCCATTTGCCCTCTTCTCCTTTTTGCGTCATCCCAAATCATTTGAGGATTGTCTTTTTTGTGCCACCTTACATGGAGGAGACAGGGATACTCTCGGTGCAATGGCCTGTGCTATCTCAGGAGCTTATTTAGGTATTGAATTGATACCTCAATCATGGAGGGAAAAACTTGAGAATCGATCCTACATTGAGGATTTAGCATTAAGGTTATCGGAGATAAGCAGGCACTCAACGACGGGCAAACAACAATCAGAAAACTGATAGTTGAATGCCTATGGAAATGAAGCCAATTTTTTAAAGACTTCCCCCGATAAGCTGTTGTACCAACTCGTTCGGACCAAGATATATCTGAACTATCTTAGCATCCCTCATATACTTTTCTACCGGATATTCTTTTGAATATCCATATGATCCCATTACCTGAACACAATTTGATGTTACCTCCATGGCCATATTTGTTGAATATACCTTTGCCATGTCAGAATACCGGGCCCTATGGGGATCTCTGCTTCTCAAAGACCATGATGCCCTGTAAACAAGAAGCCGTGCTGCATCGATTTTTGTGGCCATATCTGCAAACATCGCTGAAATCAGGCTGTGTTTGATAAGGGGCTTTCCACCTACAACCCTGCCTTTGCAATACCCAAGCGCATATTCAAATGCACCCCTGGCTATGCCTACAGAGATCATCCCAGCACCTAATCTATTATAGGCTACAGTTGTCTGAAGAAGTCTATGGCCATCACCTATTTTGCCAAGCAAATTGCTCTTCGGGATACGGACATCTTCAAATATAACTTCCCTGTTCTGGTCTTCTGGCATCCCCATTTTTCGTTCAATCTTACCAAAGGAAAGACCTGGCGTATCTTTCTCAACGACAATTATACATGAGCCTTTGTCCTCTAACTTTGGATCAGCTGTAGCGATTACAATATAATGAGATGCTATACCGGCATTACTCGGCCATATCTTTACTCCATTTATAATATAATCATTTCCGTCCTCTTTAATAATTGTTTTTACAGTCCTTAATCGCATCTGCACCTGAAGCAGGCTCTGTCATACAGATGCATCCCAGATTTGCCTCCTCTCTCGATGCCAGTGGTCTCAAGAAACGCTCTCTCTGTTCATCATTGGCAGCAATTATTATAGGTGTCTGAGCGAACCATGTATCACCGATAACGCAGGCCACACCACCATTTACAGCAGCAAGTTCCTCTAAAACAGCCATAACTGTCATCCCGTCTGCCCCTGTTCCGCCATGTTTAGGATCTATGGTTAACCCCATAAAACCCAGCTCTGCCGCCTTCTTTAATACCTGTGGCATATATCTGTGGGTTTCCCAATCATCATCAAACTTATCATTAAGTGGTTTTACCTCATTTTCAGCAAACTTCCTCGCCAGTTCCTGAAACTGAAGTCTCTCTTCTGAAAGTTGAAAATTATACATGCTGTTCCTCCTCTGTTTTTTTATTCTTTTATAGCTCTTAGTTCTTTAATAAGGGCCGGAACAATCTCATTAATATCCCCAACAATACCATAATCCGCAAAGTTAAAGATATCAGCCTTTGGATTTGTATTGATGGCTATGATAAGCTCACTATTAATCATCCCGGCAGAGTGTTGGATAGCCCCTGAAACACCACACCCTATATAAAGTTTGGGTCGTATTGTCTTTCCGGTCTGGCCAATCTTTTTATCCTCAGAGATCCAGCCCTCATCTACTGGAAGGCTTGTTGTCCCTACTTGCGCACCCAAAAGCTGTGCAAGTTCCTTTACCATTTCAAAGCCTTCTTTATTGCCAACCCCCATGCCTGCTGCTACCACCTTATCTGCCTCTTCTATTGATATACTATCGGATACCGATCTAATAGTTTCAAGAACCTTAACCTTGATATCCTCTTCCTTACAATTTACATCTATATAAATCAACTCCCCTTGCCTTTTTCTATCTTGATCCTTTAACTCCATAACACCTGGCCGAACGGTTACCATCTGGGGTCTATGTAAAGGACATATAATGTCTGCCATGAGATCCCTGCCAAAGAAAGGTTTTGTGGCCACGATCAATCTCATCTCTTTATCAATATCGAGTTCAGTACAGTCTGCGGTGCACCCTGTGTTCAATCGTGCCGATACCCTGGGCGCCAAATCTCTTCCTATGCAGGTTGCTCCGATCAACAGTATCTCCGGTTTTTCCTTAAAAAGCTGTTCAGTAAGAATATCCGCGTATATCTCTGTCCGGTAATCTTTAACAATAGGATCATCTGCTATGATAACCCTGTCAGCTCCGTAAAAAATAAGTTCTTCCGCCATTTCTGAAACATTATGACCAATAAGGATGGCTGTAACATCCACCTCAAGTTTTTCCGCCAGGTCACGTCCTTTTCCCAATAATTCAAGGGAAACTCGAGCCGGTGTTCCATCTCTTTGCTCGACAAAGACCCACAATCCAGTATATTCTTCTATATTGCCGATTGACATATAGATCTCAACAAAACCCCCTTTGTTTCAATATTTGAATCAGGTTTTTAGCTACCTCATCAGGTTTCCCTTCCAACATTGCAACTTTCCCTTTGTGCACCTTTTTTATATAAACCTTTCTGGATAGTGTTGGGGAACCCTTTAAACCAAAATGTGTTTTATCTTCTCCAAGATTCTCATTTGTCCACACTTGTACCTCTTTATCCCTGTATGCATTCATGATACTTTCCATAGAGGGAATTCGCGGTTGATTAATTTCTTTTTCCACTGTTATTAGAGCAGGAAAGGAGGACTCCAATATCCTAAAGCCATTTTCCAGCTTTTGTTTTATCGTAACCGAATTATTGTGTATGGCAATCTCCGTTGCATAGGTTAATTGGGGTAAATTCAGTAATTCTGAAAGCTGAGGACCTATCTGTGCTGTCATAGCATCCCATGACTCTTTGCCACAGAGGATGAGATCAAAAGGTGATATCTTTTTAATAGCACAATGTAAGGCATATGAGGTGGACAAGGTATCGGAGCCGGCAAATATTCTATCATTCAACAATATTGCCTTATCGGCCCCCATACTCAAGGCCTCTCTGAGGGCATCCTCTGCCTGACGGGGGCCCATAGAAAGGGCAGTTATTGCACCACCATGATGCTCTTGTATTTGAAGCGCCGCTTCAATGGCATTTTTATCATTAGGATTTAAAATACCTTCAGCACCTTCCCTGATAAGGCTACCCGTCTTGGAATCCCAGCCTATGTCACTGGTTTCAGGCACTTGCTTGATGCAGACTACTATATCCATCTTTCCAGTCTTTAGGTAAATGATCGGGACCTAATTAGGTTTACAGAAAAATTATCTCTTCTCTGCGTGCCCTGCGTCTAATGAACACTCATGGCCTTTCGGCCACAACGAAGGATGAAAGAATTTATCCTCATTCGCTACTCATTTAATAAGGAGGTAGAATGCTTGCTTATCTAGTTTCAAATTTCTAGTTTCAAGTTTCTTTCATATAAAATGATATTCCTTCTTTAGCCTTCTTTTCAGCGAGCCAATGCAGAACCAACGAGTGTCTTTTGAATCTCAGTGCTTCCAGCAGTCACACCTGTAGAAGCAATCGTTCTATAGAGTTTTTCTATCTTATAGTCTTTACAATACCCATACGAGCCATGTATCTGTAAGGCCTTTCTGGCAACCTCCTGGATGGTTGGTACAACGAATAACTTAAGTGCGGCTGAATCTACCGTGATATCATCACCGTCATCCTGCTTGGAAGCTACTCTATACGTCCACCATCTACTGGCTTCGATTGAGGCATGCATCTCTGCCAACATCCACTGAAATCCTTGCATGGCGGTCATTGGCCTACCCCTGACCATTCGCTCTTTTGCAAATTTCAAGGATTCATCCAGGCACTCCTGCCCCATGCCGATCATAAATGCCATCTGCTGAACCCTCTCCCCAGCAATCCACCTGAGCAAAATATGAAAGCCCTTGCCTTTGTCTCCTAAAATATTTTCTTTTGGCACCTTCACATCTTTTAGAAAAACATCCACTAAACCCTGGCCTGCAAGACCCATCAGGTCCCATGGCTTAGACCAGGTATAACCTTCTGCACTTTTATCTAATAAAAATGCAGTCACTCTTTCTGTCTCATCCTTTGCATAAAAAACTCCGTATCCTTTCTTATGCCCATGGGAAATGAATCTCTTTGTTCCATTTAACACATAATAATCTCCATCTGGTTTGGCAGTTGTGGTAATCGCCGTTGGATCTGATCCTGTAGCTGGTTCAGTGAATGCCATAGTTGCATAATCTGATCCATTGCACAGAGGAGGGATAAATCTTTCCCGGAGATCCTCTGAACCCCAATGATAGATGGTCTCAGAAACACTATTGCTCAAGGCTACCAGAAAGGCGGCTGCCGATCCTGTCTTTGCAAGCTCTTCCAGAATCAATATAACATTAAGGGCGCTTGACCCAATACCACCGTATTCCTTTGGGATCATTATACCAAGCATCTTTGCCTTTGCAAACTTCTGCCAGATATCATCGGGAATTGCATCCTCCTTCTCTATTTTTCCTATGATTGGTTCAATTTCCTGCTTGGCAAAATCCCGAGCTGCTTTAACCATCATTTTGCTTTCACCTGATAGAGTAAAATCCATTTTTCTCTCCTTTCCTTGAATGACTAACTCGTAAAACGTTAGGTTCAGTGAACCTGCCCGCCGTCTGGCAGGTGGGTCTGTCATTTCGACTGCAGGGAGAAATCTGACT
>JAFDHR010000546.1 GCA_019308645.1 Deltaproteobacteria bacterium | reverse complement strand
ACGAACCCCGCAGTAAGATGAAAAGTTAGGCGCAATTAGGGAAAGGGATCTGAAGTAAAGGCAAGAGAAACTCGCTTCATAATTTCATCTATATCAAAAAACTCCTTTTATGAAAACAATAAATTTAGTCATTTCTGTGCGTATGCCTTAACTTAGGAATACTCCTCCCTTCATACCTGCTTAAGAAAAAACCTATAAAAGAGCTTTTCTGCTTATCTATTCTTTTCTGCGGTACATCTTTTGAAATCTCATCTTAAGCCCCCCTTTCTTTATCAGCCTGTTCATAAAAATAACACCGGGAAGCCTCTCCATTGCCTCTTTTATCTTTTCATAGGACGGATGTATATAGGGTTCAGTGCTTCTCGAAGTAGCATGCCCCTGTATGACGTAGAGTGTGACAGGTCACATTGAATCGAAGGCTAAGCCCGGCTTTAGAAACAAGTTTCCTGAAGTTATCTTCCATAGTTCGTATAGCCAGTCGATTGCCTTTTTTGGATACAAACAATGCCTTTGTTTTATCACTGTTATAAAAGTACTTTCTTACTGCAAGGTATTCGGAGATGACACGGAAAAGTTCATCTGAGAGATGAAGTTTTCTGCGCTTTCCCCCTTTTCCGATAACATGCAGTTGCCTATTCTTTATGTCTATGCTGTCTATATTTAGCTCAAATACCTCCCCTACCCGGAGACCGGCCAGATACATCAAGGCATATATGGCATAATCACGGAGCCCAAGACATGTAGTTCTATCTATTGACTTGAAAAGAGGTTTTAGCTGGTTATGTGTTAGCGCGTCCGGTCGGTTTCTGTATCCCTGGCGGATTTTCAATACATCATAAAATGGCAGATCCTCAGAGTAAGGGACCTCCTGAAGATTAATAAAATGACCGTAGCTCCTTAAGGTAAATATCTTACGATTGATGGACTTGCCGCTGTTGTTTCGATCTTTCTTTAAATAATACTGGAAATCCATTACTACAGGGCCATCGATTATTTTATGGTGTTTGTTGTCAATAAAATTTTCAAATAGCCTGAGGTCCGTCCGGTTGCTTTTTAATGTCTGATCACTGACTTCATAAACAGTCTTCCTGTAATCCATAAAAGCATCAACATGTTCAAAAAAATCCTTCGCGGTTACTCCCATGACATCCTCTCATTAATCGTGAGTTGCAATAATGCCTCTTTCTTAAACCTATCTGACACCTTGATATAAACGGCAGTTTCTGCCTTCTTATCATGCCCCATCATGGCCTGTATGGCATCCAGTGGAACATTTGCATGATACATCTCGGTGGCAAAGGAATGCCTGAGCACATGGGGTGTGATCCTGTCTTTAATCCCTGCTTCCCTGCAATACTCTTTGATCTTCTTCTGTACGCGGCTGTTTGAAATGGCCTTTCCGCTTTCAACTGGAAAAAGGGGATCTTTCTTTCTTTTTGGTGATCGAGGATGGGCAAGATAGGTAATGAGATTGTCATAGAGCTTGTCTACAACAAACAAGGCCCGCTGTTTTCTATTTTTCCCTTTTACTCTCAATAGTCCTATTTTGTTTATGGGGTCATGCTCTGGTTCAAAAGAACCCACAGAAAGCCTGGTAAGCTCGCTGATGCGAAGCCCAAGCGACCACAGCATGGAGATAATCATGTAATTCCTTTTGCCGATCCAGGTGGATTGATCAACAACATCAAGCAGTTTTCCTACCGTATCCTTTGAGACAGGAACTACATTGCTGATTCCCCTCTTTCTAAGGGGAGGCAGTGTTGAGGCTATATTCTTGCTTACTATTTTCAGTTTAACAAGCATGGCATAAAACGTTTTCAAAGCAGACTTATGGTGCTCAAGGCGACTAAAGCTAAGTCCTCTCTCTTTCAGTTCCATCATCCATTTTAAGACATGGCTGCCCTGAACATCGATGGGTGATATGTGAAGCTCATCTTTAACCCATGCACAAAAGGCAACGATACAGGATACATAATTTTCCACCGTATCTTCCGCAAAACCACAAACGTTTAATAATTCATGCTGGTATTCATCTATTAGTGCGACCACTTTATACCTCCTTTCACATACTCATAAATGGGTGTCTTTTCATATAGAGAGCATACTGATCGGGATTAAGGTGGGTATATTTCTCTGTATTCTTTCGATAAGAATGACCCAGGACATGCTGAGTGATCACCGGCCCTGCTACCCTGTTCAGGTG
>JAFDHR010000051.1:11669-17183 GCA_019308645.1 Deltaproteobacteria bacterium | reverse complement strand
TTTGAACTCAAGGAAGCCCTTGTATAAAGCTGAGACCATACCCCCACTGCTCACGGGCGCCACAACCCAATCAGGGACATCCCAGCCCAGATCCTCGAGAATTTCGAAGGCCAACGTCTTTTGCCCTTCTATCCTGAACGGATTGTCACAATTGATGAATAGTACACCGTGCTTTTCGGCTATCCTTAAAGATTCATCATACATCGAATCATATCCACCCACTACCTGTATGACCTTTGCGCCGTAAACACTTAAATGTAACAATCTCGCACTAACGATGCCTTCGGGTGCGATGATATAGCACATCCGGCCTGCCCTGGCCGCATAAGCTGCCACGGATGTACCCATGTTTCCGTGCGATACAGTCCCTACAGCGCCCACTCCACGTTCAACAGCTACGGTCATACCTACGGTGGTACCCCTGTCTTTGAACGCACCGGTCGGATTCCTGCCATCATCCTTGATAAAAAGGTTGGGGAGGCCAATAGAACTTGCGAGAGTCTTTGCCCCATGCATTGGCGTACCTCCTTCCCCCAAGCTTACAGGCTCAGTGAAAGGGTCTACTGGCAAAAGCTCCCTGTACTTCCAAACCCCTGGCCGCCTTGCTTCGAGGCCTTCCGCAGTTACCTTTCTTGCCAAGCTTGCGTAGTCATAGGTGACCAAAAGCGGACCATTGCATGAGTCACATCGATATCGTATCTCCTCTGGCGAAAATTCCTGACCACAGAGACCACATGTATATCCTACAAAATTCACGATCGCCTCCCTTATCACAGACAGAGGTCAGCGCCCGGGCAAGGCGCGAAAACGAAACCACCCGAAGGCGGCCAGACTGCCTTATAAAAGGCGCTAATCCGGTATTAAGGCTTTCTATTTTCCAATACTTCAGGGTTTATCGGATAACGGGGGCTCTGGCCTTCCAAAACTAGCTTTATCTCCAAGGCAGCTTCCCTTTGTTCCCGGTAAATGGCCTCATCTGACCAGCCGGCCATATGCGGCGTAACTACGACATTTGGCAAATGCAAGAGCGGATTTTCATAGTCAGGAGGTTCCGATTCAAAGACGTCCAACCCAGCCCCAGCTATCTCTCCCTCTCTTAATGCCTTTACAAGGGCTGACTCGTCGATCAAACCCCCTCGAGCTGTATTAATGAGATACGCGGTTTTTTTCATCACTGAAAGCTCTTTTCCCCCAATGAGATGCCGCGTCTCCTCTGTGAGGGCAGCATGAATGGTGACATAATCCGATTGCCTTAACAAGTCTTCAAGGCTTACCAGTTTAGCACCGACCTCTTGCCCCTGCGACGGAGAAATGTACGGATCATAGGCCAGGAATTTGACATCGAAACCGCTAAGCACCCGGCACAGCGCCCTGCCAATTCCGCCTAACCCAACAATGCCGACCGTCTTCCCACACAATTCCTGCAGGCCAGCATCCGACTCTCTCCAGGCTCCACCCCTCAGCCTCTCCATTTGCGGGATCGTCTTCTTCGCGAGACACAGCATGAGCATGACTGCGTGCTCAGCCACCGCCACATAATTCACTCCCGGGGTCCACGCTACCACAATTCCCTTTTTTGTGGCGGCCTCATAATCAACGTTTTCTGGCTTAGCGCCGCGCTTTACAATGATTCTTAATTTTGGAGCAGCCGCTATCACGCGCGAGGTTATGGCATGCTGGGAAGTGATCATTATCGCATCATATGGCCCGATCATTTCAACCAGATCGTCTTCCGTATATCCCCCTTCTTTGTTCTCAAAAGACAGCTCAGCCACTTTGCTTAACTGTCGAAAAAAATCGAACCGCTCCTCGTCTTTAGCCTCGAGCAGCAAAACTCTGGGTCTCGTCATACTTGTCTCCTTTCACCCCGACCGCATATTCTACATCCTGTAATATTGTGCCTCTCGGCCAGCTTGTTCCCGCACCGTCAACCATTCTGACCTCCTTATCGTGCATATAGCTTGGGGTCACTGATGTCTCTCAAGCCATCGCCCAGCAAGTTGAAGCCGAAGATCGAAACCAGAATCGCAAGCCCAGCGGAGACAGACACCCAAGGGGCGACTCCCAAAAAGTCCACACCGGCCCGTACCATGCTACCCAAGGTCGGTGTTGGCGGCGGCACTCCTACACCCAAGAAGCTCAAGCTGGCCTCAAGCCTAATAGCCGTGCCAAGCCAGAGGGTACTCATTACAAGGATATCGCCAAAAATGTTGGGCAGGACGTGGCGCATGAGGACACGAGAGTCGCTTGCGCCAATTGACTTGGCTGCAGCGATATAGTCCTGCTCTTTTAGTGCCAGAGTGGGGGCATGGCCCATCCGGGCAAATCTGGGAATCATCAAGACCGTGATCGCGATGATCACGTTTTCTACTCCGGTGCCCAAGACTATCATAACCATAACTCCAAATACCTCGTCGGGGAAGGCCATCATTATATCCAGCGTACGCATGAGCGCTGTTTCCACCTTGCCCCCGGCATAGCCCGCGAGCATGCCCATCCCTGTACCGATGACCATTCCTAGGATTACCGAGATGATCCCGACAAAAAACGAGATCCTTGTTCCGGTAAAGATCCGAGAAAGGACATCTCTTCCATACACGTCTGTACCGAGAAGGTGACTTCGTTCCGGGGGGGTAAGACGATAATAAACGTTCTGCTTCAGGGCATCATACGGGGAAATCCAGGGAGCAAGGATGGCTATGAAGATCATTGCCACAGAAATGCATGCGCCGATTAGGGAGGTCCTATTCTTAAGAAAGGTCGTCAATATCTTCCGGCGCTTACCACGTCTTTTCATGGCAACTGTTCCAGCCTTTTTAAGGACTTATTTATATCTTACCCTTGGGTCGATAAGCCCATATGTTAAGTCAGTTATAAGATTTATAAGAACTACAAGGCTCCCGAAGATTATCATCACAGCCTGCAACGTTGTATAATCGCGCTGTTTCAATGCCCCAATCATCATCTTTCCCAAACCGGGACGTGAGAAGACGATCTCCACCATGACCGAACCACCAATAAGCACAATCGCATAGACCCCGATAAGGGCGGTAATGGCAAGCAGCGAATTTCTCAACAAATGTTTGTAGATCACTTTTCGCTCTGTGAGCCCCTTTGCCCTAGCCGTCCTCACGTAGTCTTCATTCAGGGTGTTTAACACAGACGAACGTGCCATCCGTGTAACATAAGCGGTCATAATTAATCCTAACGTAAGCCCTGGGAGGGCGAGATGGTAGAGATTATCTGCAAGATTGTGGATGTCTCCACCACCTACGACTGGGAAGATAGGTATTTTGATTGAAAATGCAAGCATCAACAGTATACCCAGGTAGAAGGTTGGAAAAGACAGCCCGCCAAGCGACAAAGTCCTCCCTATGTAATCTGCTAGGGTGTTACGCTTCAATGCGGTGTATACTCCCGTAGGTATCCCGAATATTATGCCAAAGATAATCCCCATGAGGGTGAGCTGTACGGTATATGGAAGACTGCGCTTTATTTCCTCAGAGATCGGCCTCCCATTAATCATTGACCTACCAAAATCCCCATGGAGCAACCCTTTCAAGGTTTCAAGATATTGAGCCCACATCGACTTATCAAGGCCCATTTCCTTGCGTAGAGCCTCCACTGATTCTTTGGTAGCATAGTCGCCGAGCCTCACCTCCGCTGGGTCTCCCGGAGCAATCCGTACAAGCACAAAGGTAATTGTCAGCACTATGATAAGGGTTGGTACTGCGATCAGGATTCGTCTAATTGCATATGCAATCATCGACCATTCCTTCTGGTTCAGTCAATGACCCCGCCCTTCCGGGCGGAGCATTGTTAAAGGTATTGATTAAATTATATACCCCTTCATCCCTGTGCTCCCGCACGGAGCATTCTGGGTGGGGTGGTAAACATAGGAGGCACGGTTTTTATGCTGCAAGCCCGTGCCCCCCCCCTTTTTTTTAAAGAACACTGGCTCTATTTACTTATCGAAGTCAGCTCGTTTATCTGCGGAGAGAGGATTAGAGTCGACTTCAAGTCATATCCCCAGTCCACATATTTCTGTCTGGCATAGGTGAACCTCTTGATAAAAAGCGGATAAGAGACGCACCAGTCAATGAGCTTGTACTGTGCTTCCTGCCAAAGCGCCCTCTGTCCCTGAGCGTCCAGCATGTCTCGCGCCGCCTCGATAAGGTAGTCTATGCTGTCAGCCTTTCCGTCCTCGTCAGCGTCTATTTTCCCGAGATGTATGAAGTTGCTAATGGGTTTCTTGCCGGTTACCACGATCGAACCTGAATGGTACATATGCGTGAGTTTCATATCGGCGCTTGCCCTCCAGCAGTTATAGAGAACGATCGTGTTCATATCTGCCCGGATGTTGTGGTGATAGGTGGCATGATCTATCGTGATCATCTTGGCATTGATTCCGGACTCCCTGAGCTGCGCCACAACGTTCTGCATTGGTATCGCATATTCTCCCCGCTCCGTCATGTAGAATTCCGTGGTGAGACCCTTTGGAAAACCGGCATCTGCTAAGAGTTTTTTTGCCTTCTTGCGATCTAAATCATAGAGCAAGTCCTTACCCTCTTGTTGGCCGCGTAGTTTAACCTCCGCACGCGTCAAGAATCCTGTTTGAGGTGGTGGAATCGGAGAATATATTGGAGCAGCAATGGCTTTGCCAATGGTGGTTGCTACCTCATCGCGAGAGATGGAGTAACCTATGGCGCGTCGTACCCTGATGTCGTCAAAGGGCTTTTTAGTGCAATTAAAATAGAGTACTCCGGCCTCGCCAGGGCCAAAGACATCCACTTTAACCCCTGGCAGCGCTTGCATTTCCTCCACCCATGGCTGCGAAGGCGGGCCTTCGATCACGTCGAGTTCCTTGCTCCGAAGTCCAAACTTCCGGCTGCTAACATCCGACATGAAGAAAACCTCTACTCCTTCAAGCTTTGGCACGCCTCGGAAGTATTTTTCGTTCCGCACCGTGATGACCTTCTCCTTTGGCAAGTATTTCTTGAAGATGAATGGGCCTGTTCCCACAGGATTTGTCCTGAAGGCTTCTCCTAACTCCTCAGCTGGTTTCTTCGGTATTATGAGACCACACATATAATCAGAGACCTTGGGAAGGAACAGTGTCTCCGACAACGGCTTCTTTAAAGTGATCCGCACCGTGTACGGATCGACCGCCTCGAAACTCATCCCGACATACCCGCCAGCACATCCTGACTTAGCCGGGTTGGCTGCTGATTGGAACGAGTAGACCACGTCTTCTGAGGTCAACTCATACCCGGGATTTCCCTTCCAGGGATGGACCATCACCCCATGGCGGAGATGGAAGGTCCAGGTCAGCCCGTCCGCGGAAACCTCCCAACTCTTGGCCAGATCAGGCTCAAACTTACCAATATCGCCGGTCTTGTAACGGACAAGACCATTGAATATCAAATGTACTACTCCTCTGTCCTGGGTAGTATGGGCAAAGTGTGGATGGACATCCGAAATATCAGCCGCATCCAATGCAATTCGTAAAACCCC
>JAFDHR010000051.1:0-11657 GCA_019308645.1 Deltaproteobacteria bacterium | reverse complement strand
ACTTTCATCTTTTTCATCATTTCCCCCTTTTTTTGAAATAATTAAAACCTGCTGGGCCATGCCCAACCTCCAACCTATCTGCCTAATTTCTCACCTCCTTTCTTAGCATAATCCACCTTTCTGATAGCCTTGCGCGGGAGTATTTTCGTTGCTCTTAAGATGATGTCATCTGTACTGCAAAATCTAACCATTACTCCCTCCTATCTATCAATATCAGAAAAGATGGGCCTATTAAATAGCCGGACCTCTATAGAGCCGACTTAATGCCTTATAGATCAGGACTCCACAGTATTAAAGCTGCCTCCCTCACTTTCTTGCCTGTAGCCTTTTAAGGTAAGTATTATATCAGCAGCAATTCGAGCCGCAACTGCACATACCATCGGACATTTCTCTAACCCACCTGCTTTGTACCATGCCTCGGATTCCTCTTCTCTCTTTAAATCAAAGCCCCTTCCCAAAAGGCTTTTCTGAATCTCAAGGCACATGGTACTTCCAAGCTCCTCTTTGAACCTATTATACATTTCGTATGAAGCCTCCATGGTATCTCTATATGCCTGTATATCCTCAAGTTCTTCCCGTCCAAGGACCAAGCCGATAGCCATGATACCGCCGGTAAGTGCCCCACAGTTCTCGCCCATGCGGGCAACTCCACCTGCCAGGGCAGTGCTTGCCTTAAGGGCCCCCCCATCTCCTAGATGGAGATGGCTCTGGAGTGCCTGTAACACAGATCGAGAGCAACCCTCATATACCCTGTCGTTATAATAGGCATCCCACGCAATGCGGTCCAGCAGTTTTTCCCGCGAACCAGGTTCGACCTGTCGGGTATTGTATTCAGCCAGTTCGATTCTTTTCGCAACCTCTTGCAAGCTCATATTCAAAACCTCCTCAGATTATTAACGATATCTGTGTGCAGAAGGGATTAGGTTACCAGCCCTGCTTCAAACTCAATCTGCACATTGTACCAGCTCGACCAGCTCATAAGTCTCATGGCCTACCTCGCAAGTTTTTCGTCAAGGTTGAAGTCTTTATTGTATGCAAATAGAGCGGGAAATCCACCTGTATGCAAGAATAATACTGTTTCATCGCTTTTAAACTCTTTTTTATGTATGCGATCGATTAAAGCAGCCATGGCTTTACCCGAATAAACCGGATCGAGAAGGATGCCTTCCGTTCTCGCTACCAGCTTGATTGCCTCAACTCCCTCTGATGTAAGCTTTCCATAACCTTCCCCCACATATTCTCCCAGGTTGACTATCTCGGAGGGGTTGACAGATAGATTTACTCCCAGCCGCATTGCCGCCTCGTTCGCTATCCGGGCAATCTCAGATGGCACATCCTCGATCCAATCCACGGGGTTAACCCCAACTATTTGGAAATCAGAATTCAAATACTTTGCACCTAACACGAGGCCAGCTTGCGTAGTAGTAGAAGAAGATACGAAAAGGCGGTTAATCTCCAAGTCTTGTTCTTCCAGTTGATTGCAAAGCTCTAAGGCACAATTAACATAGCCTACTGCCTCCAGACCTAAATCAGCAAGATCTGATTTGCGGCCCATATACACTTGATGACCCTCTTTGGCAAGTCTTTTAGCTACATCCTCAATTACCCTCTTTTGCTCTAAGACATCGGCTTCGATAATCTCTACTTCGGCGTTAAACATGAGATCAAGGAGCAGATTACCTTGAAGCTCTATATTCACCTCTCCAAGAGTCCTTCGTAGGATCAAGTGGAGACCTAAACCAAGTTTGCTGCAGGCCGCCGCTAACTGCCGACAGTAATTAGATTGCACTCCGGCTCCAGCTACTATAGTAGTCACACCCTTCTGAAGCGCTTCTCCCAGAGTAAATTCGAACATACGGGTCTTGTTACCCCCCAATGCCAAACCGGTCAGATCATCTCGCTTAAAGAAGATTCGTGGCCCCCCCAAAGCTTTGGAAAGCCTTGGTGCCTCTTCTAAAGGGGTAGGCAGCTTCGCCAAATTCGCACGAGGCAATCTATCAATTAAAGCTTTGAGTTCTGCGGTGCTATCAACTGCCATGATTCATCAGCCTTTTCAATCATGAATTTTTTATTGAGAATTACTCCCACGGGAGTCTCTCTCCAAATGGTTTTCCCACGATCTCTGATCCATCTGCCTTTTTCATTCCCATCAATCTTGCTAACTCCGCATAACTATCCCCCAGTGTGTACTCGGCGCGTGTCCAGGTCTTGACAGGGATTTCACCTGTGCCGGACTGGGTGAGCCCTGATATTAGATTTTCCAGCTTTTTCTTTGGTACTGTGAAGATTATTTTGTCATCTTGATACCCTCCATACCGACGGATGCCCATACATGGCACGGAAACACAGCATTCCCCGGTCTGCATTGGTGGTACCACAGCGTAAACGCACCCCGCATGACCGGACAACCTGGAGATAATATCCTGTCCATCTTTGTATGCGACAGCCAAGAGGAGCCGCGTCAATTGAACTGAGTTACAATAGATGATAATCAAATCAGGCTCAAAGTTTGCCGTCGTTAAAGGTGCTGATACTATACCTATGTATTTCCCTACCTCGAAGCGAGGGAAGGCTTGCGCCCAATTTGCCCCAGCCTCCAGGGTCTCGACATCATCTGGATAGCGGTTACGCCCTTCCAAGAAGTACCTGGGAGGTTCCTCAAGTCCATAGCCTATGACCGGTTCAGGACACCACATGTCCTCCTTGAGCATTGCTATCGACATCCCACATCTCTCCACAAACATAAAGGTCTGGCATTGCGCTAAACAAACCCCAAAGTCCCTTTTGGGTCTCTTTGCGCCTTCAGGGATATCTTCCATTTCTTCTATCAACTTGACAGCAATAGGGAGACTTTGTAGCGCTAATTGCCTCTGAATTTGCTCAGCATAGCTGCGTAAGTTTTTCATCTTTGATGCTCTCCTCAGTGTTGTATCAGGGCCATGTCATAGTGAACCATAACCTATGCACTCACGTTAGCCTTGCAGCAAGCTATCGTTGTTTAAGATAGCTTTATGCAGTTTTCAATACTCTTATTATCTGCATGAGGGAACATTTGGGAGTACATATGGTACGTCTTTATTAGATGATTTTTAGACCGTTCATATGCCTCATCTAATTCTTTTTGAATGATAGAGTCAAGTATGTACCTATGCTCATTGATAAGATTGAGGATGTCATTTTTGTCAAGTTTTGCTTGGCTCATTTCAATTAACACCAAGGAGTAATTTTCGGTGATCGATTCGCAGATAAAATCAATAATGGGGTTCTGTAAAATCTTTGCAACCTCGCAATGAAAGCGGGTACATATCAATCGTGCTTTTCTCGGCGAATAATTCACATATCTCTCTGCCTCATCGAGCATTTCAGTGAGGTTTGTAATGTCCTTATCCGTCCTAATAGAAGCAGCTACTTTGGCCGTATTGGGTTCAATGTAGAGCCGTGCGTGCATGAGATGGGCAAAGTTGACCTTTCCCAGGCTAATGAGATTCTTAAAATTCTCGATAATTGGATCTGGTTTCAACTCGGATACATAGGTTCCACCATTCATGCCTCTTTTGATTGCAATAAGCCCATTAGCTTCTAAATTTTTTAAAGCTTCGCGTACAGTTACTCTGCTAACCTTAAATTGCTCTACGAGTTCTCTTTCAGGTGGTAACCTATCTCCGGGACTATAGAGACCATCGAGGATTGATTGTCTCAAACGTTGCTCAACTTCCTTTGAGATAATCTTGTTCCTTATTGGTTTGAACGTATTCATTGATTTGATATTATATGGTATGATGTCTAATGTTAGCTTTTATTAAATTATATTAAAGATAATTATCTGTCAATAACTTTATTTAAAAAGATTTTTTTCCTCTAAATTCCTAAAGAATTTCATATGTTGCGTAGCTTTTAAGAAAAATTCCTTGACAACTAATGTACCCAAAATATAATAATGTTTTTGTATTCATAATCTTGGAATTTATGTCAATTTCAATATAGTTTTAGAGGGGAGCTAACCACGCCATTAATCGATGTAAGAAATCTCAAGACATACTTCTATACCGAGGACGGTGCGGTACGAGCCGTTGACGGGGTTGACTTCACCATCGAACCAGAGAAGACCCTCGGTGTAGTTGGTGAGAGTGGTTGCGGTAAGTCGGTGACCGCCCTATCGATTATGGGGCTCATCCAGACACCGCCCGGCAAGATTGAAGCCGGTGAAATCCTCTACCATCGGAACGAGAACGTCATTGACTTGACAAAGCTTGACCCCAAGGGAAACGAGATGCGCTCGATCCGTGGGAACGAGATCGCGATGATCTTCCAGGAGCCAATGACATCCTTAAACCCGGTGTACACGATCGGAAACCAGATCATGGAAGCGATTATGCTCCACCAGGGCCTGGGCAAGAGAGGGGCGCGGAATAAGGCCATCGAGATGCTCCATGCTGTTGGGATTCCGTCTCCCGAGCAGCGAATCAAGGAGTACCCACACCAGCTTTCCGGTGGGATGCGCCAGCGTGCAATGATCGCCATGGCCCTCTCCTGCAACCCCTCCCTTCTGATTGCCGACGAGCCAACAACGGCCCTCGATGTAACGATAGAGGCGCAGGTATTGGATCTGATGAACGACCTGCGCACGGAGTTTAAGGCGGCTATCTTATTTATCACACACGACCTCGGGGTCATAGCGAGCATGGCAGACGATGTGGTCATCATGTACCTCGGAAAAATCGTCGAAAGCGCGGCCGTGCGCAACATATTCCACGACCCTAAACACCCTTACACCCAGGGGTTGATGAACTCCATCCCATCGCTTGCCACTACAAAGAAGGAACGCCTTATCCCCATCAAGGGAGTCGTTCCCGACCCATTAGAAGCCCCGCAGGGGTGTGGGTTTGAGCCACGGTGTCCGCACGCGATGGAGATATGCAAAACGCAGATCCCTCCGCTCAAGGAAGTAGCGCCCAGTCACTTGGCTGCTTGTTGGTTGTTCGAATGATAAAGAGGTGGTAGAACATGTCTCCTGACAACATCCTGCTTAAAGTGAAGAACCTGAAGAAGTATTTCCCAGTGCAAAAGGGGATCATGAGGCGCGTGGTGGCCCAAGTCAAGGCAGTCGATGATATCGACATGTACATCAAGGAGGGAGAGACTCTTGGCTTGGTTGGTGAGAGCGGCTGTGGGAAAACCACGACCGGCAGGGCGATCCTTCGTCTGGTCGAACCAACTGCAGGGCAGATCCTCTTTTGCAGCAAGAAGCTCGCAGGCCCGGACGAGGTGTACAAGGAGGTGGATATCGCCTCCATATCACGCAGGCTGCTCAAGTCCCTCCGCCGGGACATGCAGATCATCTTCCAGGACCCCTATTCCTCTTTAAACCCGCGGATGACCGTGGGGGGGATGGTAGGAGAACCGCTGCTCATTCACGGCATAGCCAGGGGCAGCGAATGGGAGGATCGCGTGCTCAGGCTTCTGGGTGCAGTTGGCCTAAAACCGGATCACATGACGCGCTACCCGCACGAGTTCTCCGGTGGACAGCGCCAACGGATCGGGATCGCGCGTGCTCTTGCCCTTGATCCACAGCTAATCGTGGCCGACGAGCCGGTCTCTGCGCTGGATGTCTCCATCCAGGCACAGGTAATAAACCTTCTCGAGGACCTGCAGGAGAAATTCGGCCTGACCTACCTGTTCATCGCCCATGACCTTTCTGTGGTCAAGCACATCAGTAGCAGGGTAGCGGTGATGTACCTGGGGAAGATCGTGGAGTTGGCTGCGACAGAGGAGCTGTTTTCGAATCCAAAACATCCCTACACCGAGGCCTTGATGTCAGCGGTTCCGGTTCCGGACCCCGACTTTAACCTGGGAAGAATCATCCTCACAGGGGACGTGCCGAGCCCGGTGAATCCACCATCCGGGTGTTACTTCCATCCACGTTGCCGCTACGCGCAGGAAATCTGCAGGGTTGAGGCCCCTGCCTATCGAGACCTTGGCGGCGAGCACTTTGTCGCCTGCCACCTTGCTGACTCACTGAACCTTCAGCCGGTTCGGACAGGATGATCCTACTCCTCAGGACAATCCAGGGAAGCCCAAAAATAGGGCCTTAGATCTTTTGGGTTGTAAAAGAGACATCTTCACAACTATTCCTCTTGAAATTTAAGGTAATGCAAAAGAATAAGACCGCTCATAACTATTCCACCTACAAGAGAAATCCCTAAATCAAAGAATCCCATTTCCCCGAGAGCGCCGATTCCGGCCGGGATAGCACCTCCCCCCAGGAGAAAAGCAAGAGGATACGTGAAGGATAATGAAATGTTTCGAACACGTGGCGGACCGATCCGGGAAAGGGCTGAAAATCCTGGAGGAAAGAAACAAGCGGCCATCATGGGCTGTAAAAATACAATGAGTACAATCCAGGATACTGGGACAATCCCAAGGAGGAGTGTTATCAAACCTGTTCCCAGAAAGACAGCGCCCATAGCAACCTTTGGGCCCAATCTATCTGTAACTATTCCTGACAAAAATCCTACACCCAGCGTCGAGATCCGCGAGATGGCCACCAGGTAGTTGGCCCAACTACGCAACATCCCTCGCTCTGCTACCAGATAAAGAGGCAATATGGAGTAAATCCCTATGCTAGCGCCGATACCAAGACTAAAGAGCGCTACCATTATCCAGAAAGAGGGGTCAACCATGAGGACCCTCAGGATACCTGGCCTTGGATACTCACCGGGAAATTTTCCACCTCTGCCGAAACATGCGAATGCCAGGCCAGAGGATACAGAGACTACTCCAAGCAGTATAAGGATATATCTCCAGGAGAACCATATCAAAAGGATTTCGGACAGAAGAGGGGCCACGACAAAGCCAAGATTGGGTGCCATCTCGTGAATAGCAATTGCCTTTCCCCAGTCCCTGGACCTTACCAAGGAAGTCAGGGTGCTGAGACCCGAAGGAAGGTAGATGCCTGCTGCCATCCCCACGATAAGCAATCCAAGACGAATTCCCCACATCGTATGGCTGATTGAGACAGCAAAAAGCGCTGCACCGGAAACCATGGAAGAAAGAATGATTGTCTTTCTATGGGTGAGGTGGTATGAGAAGAACCCCGATCCCATAAGTGCTGCAAAGTAGCCCAGCGAAATCAGCAAAAACAGGGCCCCAGCCTCCCCGTGACCAATCTCCAGATCGTTTTCTATGGTTGGCATCAATGGGGCCAGGATGATCCTGGAAATAAAGTTTAAAAAAAATATCCCTGTAAGTAGAACCAGCGGACCTACCTGGGAACTAAGTGGTGCTGAACTCTTATTCATGTTTTTAATAGAATCATCCCGGATGATGGTCTTATTCGCCTGCATTTCTCATTATGAAATAGCCATTACTCTAACAATACAGAGGCCTCTCGTGAACTCGCCACGAGAGGCCTCTGTCATCCACCGGGGCCTTGGTTTCTACCACAAAGTCACGATAGGCAAATCACGCATCGTGATCAGCCCTGGCGCGGCTTCTCGCACGCGGCGGATTGCATTGACTGCAATGGCCACCGTTGCAATGTCACCGTTCGTGCCCTTAAGTTTGATCTCCAGGTCCGGTTCACCGGTGATTTTGATGGTATCTCCATCGTCTCCCTCTTCCAGGGCAGCGATGAATGTCAGGTTCATGAACATGCCCTCGTCGGTGTAGGCACGAGCTGCTTGCTTGAGGCCCCTTACGTGTCCAGTTTGCACCTCAAAGTGCTCGGTCTTGATGGGGCGATCGGCCACCATTGGCTCAATGTCCGATTCATAGCGTGTTAGCTTTTTACCGAGCGTGTCAAAGACCATACCAACGGATTCGGCCAGACCCACGTGGCCTATCCGACCGGCATCTGTTTTGGCCCGAAAATCTTTAACAGTCATGGCGGAACCTATCTTGGCCTGGAAGGGCCCACGCCGGGTTGTGGCGTTAATGACCCTGGTCACCTCAATCCGGTCCACCCGCTGGCATATAGCTGTCAGGCTGAGGGGCAGCGAGTCCATCAAAAATCCAGGGTTGACACCGGTAGCCAGTACAGTTTTGCCGATGCGCTTGGCCATGTCATCAATCTCGATGGCCTCTTCAGGGTGCGCCAGCCATGGGAAGGTGAGCTCCTCGGCCGTAGACACCACGTCCAGCCCTGCCTCCAGGATTTCTACGATCTGATTGTTAAACATTTGCAAGTAAGAGCTGGTGGTATGCAGCACCAGATCGGCCTCTGTCTGCGCCAAAACTTGTGCCAGACTCTCAGCAACAACAAAGCCCAGGGCATGTCCCAAACCAATAACTTCTCCCAGGTCTTTGCCCACTTTAAACGGGTCAATGTCTATACCACCGACCAGTTTGAGCCCTGCACGCTCCACCACGTGGCGCGCCACAGCTCTACCAATGGGACCAAGCCCGTACTGAATCACTCGAATTCTGTCTGACATAGTTGACATAGTGTGATGAGATCTCCCTTCTGGGCGAGAACGAGTATAGGAGAAAAGCGGCTGTTTGTCAAAAGAAAAGGTATCGCAGGAAAAGACATTGCAAGATATGCAGGCTTAAGTTGATGCGTTGCCTGGAAGGCTTCTGGGATAAGCTAATAGAGTTAATCCGATAAAATGAGTAATCTACCAGAAAACCGTTCTTTCGCTTGGCTCAACAAGCCGTATCTATGGCCCCACAGTGAAGGGGCAAAACATTCGTGTCGGCCGGGCTCATACATAAACCGCTAAATATTATATCTACTTGAGTCAAGCAGATAGAGCAATAGACCGGGTCCGCTCTCTGGATACTTCTGGGCTTTTAGAGACAGTTGATGAGAATAACATATCTATGTGCGGCGTAATTCCAACTACAATAACCATGATAGCTGCTAAGGAGTTGGGCGCAACCACGGCAAATCTGGTAGCCTATGCCACATCAGGAGACGTGAGTGGTGATTATAGCTATGTTGTAGGGTATACTGGGTTTATCATTCAATGACAGTTCATCCAGCTACTTCCCGTAGGGTTTCTTCAAAGATAGACAAACACACATCTATCTCCTCTGCTGTAACAGTAAGCGCCGGAGAAAAACGAATCGTATTCTCACCACACCCAAGGAGTAGTAGCCCCTTTTGAAAGGCCTTTTGAATCACCTCATTGCGCCAATCAGTGGCCCGTTCTTTGGTATCTCTATCCTTTACTAACTCAACTCCAACCATGAGACCCTTACCGCGCACATCGCCCATACACTCTATTGAGTTCTGCAACTCCCGTAGCCTTGTCATTAAATATTCACCACGGATCTCTGCATTTTCCATCAGTTCAGCCTCAAGCAACTCAATAGTAGCCAGGGCAGCTCTGCAGGAGATCGGATTGCCTCCGAAGGTGGAAGCATGGGAGCCTGCTTCCCAGACCATTATGTCAGATCGGGCCACCATGGCACCGAGCGGCATTCCTGATGCGATTCCCTTTGCCAGGGCCATAATGTCCGGCACTACACCAAAGTGTTCCATTGCGAACATTTTTCCCGTACGGCCCATGCCCGATTGTACCTCATCGGCTACATAGAGAATCCCGTACTTTTTAGCCACTTTCTGCAACTCCCTGTGGAACTCTGGGGGAGGCACAATGTATCCACCCTCGCCCTGGATAGGCTCAACGAAGATGGCTGCCACCTCTTCCGGGGGCATAGTGGTGCGGAAGATGGTATCTTCTACCCAGCGCACACACTATATGGGTAATTCCAGGGATAAGTGGATTATAATGCTTTTTCTGGATCGTTTTGCTCGCCGTAAGTGAAAGCGCGCCCATAGTGCGGCCATGGAACGCTCCAAAGAAAGCAAGGTTTAGCTCCCGCTTTGTATACCAACGGGCGAGCTTAAAGGCCGCTTCCACAGCCTCGGCGCCAGAGTTTGCAAAAAATACCTTATTGTCCCCATCACCAGGTACCAGTTGGGCCAGCTTTTCCGCCAGATCGATCTGTGGCGTATAATAGAAATCGGTTCCAGACATATGTAATAGCTTGTTAGCCTGTTCCTTGATGGCATTGACGACATGAGGGTGACAATGTCCTGTTGCGCATACTGCAATACCTGCGGTAAAGTCCAAGAAGGTGTTCCCATCTGGGTCATGGATCCATAACCCCTTGGCGTTCTCGGCAACAAGGGGATAAATCCGAGTGTAGGAGGGAGATACATGATTTCGATCTACATCAATCAATGCAGCAGCATTAGGGCCCGGGAGAGTTGTCTTGATATCAGGAAATTTCATTGTGGTGATCCTTTCTCAGTATTTTAATTGTAATATATGTATATTTTTAATAGCGGAACAACATTGCTATCATCACAATATTAATGACCATACCATTCACCAGGTATCTTTCGCACCATATGCTCTTAAAAACAAGTTAATTCTCTGCCCCCCTTCTATGTTTTATTTCTTTGGTTTGGACAGTTAATGAAATATATAGTTCTACGATATTCTTGAATACCCCAAATATATTTTTCCTACATTTGTTTGGTGTAAAAGCAACATGATACTTGCATTCCCATCTCATATAATGTATGCATTGGCAGGTTTTCATTTTAAACCTCTCATATTTGAATGTTGATGATGTATATGGGAGGTTTTATTTCTATAGCAATGAGCAGATGTTCTCTGTAGGTATTTAAACCTAATAGATATAGGGAATAGTCACAAAATATACACGTTCCCATCTGCAAATGGGTGTTGTTTCCTTTCTTTTGGGTAAAGTACCTGATTGAATTTAGCGCGTTAAACTGATAGAAAAAGTGTTGTTAAAAAGCTTCAAATCTCTTACAGAATGTATGAGATATTAATTTTTATTTCAACTCTTGATGTTCTCGTAAAAAGTCGGATTTAGTAAACCTGCCCGCCGTCTGGCAGGCGGGTCTGTCATTTCGACTGTATGGAGAAATCTTATATTTTCAGCATGTTAGACCGAAAGGATTTCTCGCTTCGCTCGAAATGACAAGGTATGTGGACTTTTTACGAGTTTACCAACTCTTGGGTCCGGTTAACATGGTCCTGGGACAAACAGTATAAACGTATTGCCTTTCTCAATGAGCTTGAGCGCACAGCAAGCCGAGGAGAGTTGGCCCAAGGTTTTGTTATCTTAAGCATTTGTAACTGGTACCTTTCCAAGTTATAGATGTTGGGGAGGTGAGCGAGCCCTTTAGGGTGAGCTCGCGAGGCCTCCCTAACTCTATAAAGATATTTTGGTTGTAGCTGCGCATATTTGATTAGTTTTTGCTTAAATTATGTGAAACTCCCCCTTATTATGAGCCATCCGGGTTACACCGGTGGCATAATTTAATAGCAGTCTGCAATGAAGCAGCTGCAAAAAAAGGAGGAGCTTCACTATGAAAAAGAGAAACATTTTTTCCTATCAAAGTCAAGAATTGAACACCCTATTTAAAGAAGCCGGTAACAACGCAAAAGTCATGTGCATACCAATCGATTATGCCAAAAAGGAGCATGTCGTTATGTTTTGTAACGGTCATGGAAATATTTTACGAAAACCATTCCCTATTAAAAATTCCCCAAAAGGCCTTGAGTATCTGACCCAGCAAGTTCTCAGTTCTTGCCACCATCGTGGAATTGACCCAAAATATGCCTTCTTTGGGGGAGAAGATGTTGGCTCCTATGCTGAGAATTTTATAAACA
>JAFDHR010000003.1 GCA_019308645.1 Deltaproteobacteria bacterium | reverse complement strand
CTCTGCATGAATCCTAAAATTATGCTCTTTGATGAGCCTACCTCTGCCCTGGACCCTGAAATGATCAAGGAAGTGCTTGATGCTATGATAGATCTTGCTCAAGAAGGCATGACCATGATAGTGATCTCCCACGAAATGGGTTTTGCCAAGAGCGTTGCTCACAAAGTGCTTTTCATGGATTTTGGTAAAATTGTGGAGGGAAACACACCGGAAGAATTTTTCGAAAACCCGCAAAACAAGCGGACCAAACTGTTTCTCAGCCAGATCTTGCATTAAACATTTTATTCATCAAATAAACCCCAGAGATAACAAAGAGTACCTCAACAGATATGAAATTTAGTATTCCCTTGGAATAAGTGACCAGGACGATAACACCTTTCTTCTTCTATGGTAGCATTGATAAATTTTTGACTATAATATCAATAACCTGCTCAGGTGTTTCTACGTAATCGATCCCATCAATATTCGGCCAGGTCTTAAGACCTATCACTGGCTTTCCAATCTTTAGGGCAAAACCTATCTCTGATAACGTTCCGAAGCCGCCTGCAATGGCTACAACCACATCGGAAGACTTGACTATCAGTAAATTTCTTGCTTCGCCCAGACCTGTTGCAATAGGCAACATTATAAAAGGATTGGCTGAATCCTTCTCGTTTCCCGGCAGTATTCCCACGGTCATACCACCCGATTTATAACACCCCTTTGCTACCCCTTCCATAACCCCGCCCAGGCCTCCACAGAAAAGAACCCAGTCATTTTTTCCAATAAGATGACCTAATTCATTTGCTACCTTATAGATTTCCGGAGAACATTCCCCTGCACCAACAACACCAATGTGAGTTTTTTTATACATTAGAATCTCTTATAAAAAAGTATTGACAAAAGCGATCTCATAGCCAAAGATATGCCAATCTGAAATATAGCTCCATTAATAAATTAGGGTTAAATAGAGGAAATGAAAAAGTCAAGGAATAAAAAATCACGGTTGATTATCACACTGTTGCCGACTGTTATTATTTTTATCATTTTTATCTGGTTCTTGATGACTATCTTTGAAGGCAAAAAACCATTGGCTAAGTTAACTCCTTTACCAGAGTATATAAGTCAAGGTATTACCTTTAATATAGTGATTTCTGACGTAAAGATGGGATTAAGAGACGTAAAAGTGAGCATAAAACAGGATGGCCCTGCGATTCCCCTCCTGAAAAAAGATTTTCCCTATACAGGACTATTAAACAAAAAGGGAGTCCATATATTTGATGGGGAATTTACATTAAACCCAAAACAATTAAACCTGGTGCAGGGACAGGCAAACCTTATCATCGAAATCCACGATTTTTCTAAGAGGAGAGGTGGCGACGGGAACCTCACCATACTTGAACATAAAATGACAGTGGACACAATTCCTCCATCAATGACGGCTATCAGTAGGAGCCATAACATTAATAGAGGAGGTTCTGGCCTCATCAGTTATAAAGTCTCAGCTGATACACGTGAGAGTGGTGTTTTAATAAATGACATACTTTTTCAGGGTGTACCATTTAATAACGATCCTCATACTGGAATATATCTCTGTTATTTTGCGTTCCCTTGCAATGTAAAAAAAGATACTGCGTTGTATCTCTGGGCAAAGGATATGGCTGATAATGAAATAAAAACGGCCTTTCGCTATCATATCAGGCAAAAACGCTTTCGCAAAGATAAGATAAGGATATCAGACCGAATCTTAGATGCCATAATTACCTCTTTTTCCCCGGACATATTTGAACCAGATGACAGTAATATTGAAAAATTTTTATTCATTAATAGAACATTGAGAAAAGAAAACTCCGCTTCATTAAAAAAACTTTGCCAATCGCCAAGTAAAGAAATGTTGTGGGATGGACCCTGGCTAAGAATGAAAAAAGCCGCTACAATGGCTACATTTGGTGATGAAAGAACCTACTATTACAAAAATAAGGTGGTAGACAGACAGCTACATATGGGTATTGATCTGGCATCATTTGCCAGATCTCCTGTTCAGGCTGCCAATACTGGCAGAGTTATTTTTGCGCAAGATCTCGGAATATACGGCCTCGCAATAGTTATTGATCACGGTGAGGGCCTCTTTACCATGTATGGTCATTTAAGCAGCATTGATGTAGCTGTTGATCAAGTCATCAACAAGGGAGACATTATTGGCGTTACTGGTACAACAGGTCTTGCAATGGGTGATCATCTTCATTTTGGCTTTTTGGTTCACGGTGTTCCCGTCAATCCAGTAGAGTGGTGGGACGCCCACTGGATAAAGGACAACATTCAGAAAAAGCTAAGCATGGTTGAAAAACTTGTCGAGAAATAATGCTTTGGCAAAGCGGTATTCAGATTTTTTAATCTTGTTGACCGCTGTTTACTGACCTCTGAAAGTGTATTGATCTTGATTATATATGAAAATTGATTCACGTTTAAAGGTTATCCATGTTAGTTGCTATTCAGGATATAAGGCGAATGAAAGGCCGCTTGATTTTACAGTTCGAGGGCGAAAATTAAGGGTAGAAGAAATTATCGACCAATGGTATGGAATAAACGACGACTATTTCAAAATATTAGCAAACGATAACAAGGTCTATTTGATTAAATATAATCGCAATGAGGATCTCTGGACCCTGGAAAAAATAGTAGGGTTAAAAAGTGGATGAATTATCACTACTCAGCCACGAATGGACACAAATGAAAATAAAATATTGTTAAATAGTTGTTCGTGATAATTAGTGATAACCTGCCCGCCGGACGGCAGGCGGGTTTGTGGCTGAGTTACGATGAATTTTTATAGCTCAGTTCTTTTTTTTCCAACACAAATAATCGATCCCGCAAGCGGGCCGCCTCCTCAAAATCTAACCTTCTCGCTGCATTCAACATTTCCTTCTTTATTGATTTAATCATCTTAGGTAAATTACCAAGAGAAATATATTCCTCCTCTGGCTCCGAAACATTGGGAATGCTTACATAATCTGCTTCATACACAGAGCCCAGAATATCAGAGATGTCTTTCTTAATAGATTCTGGGGTAATTCCGTTGACTTCATTGTATCTCTTCTGCAATCGCCGCCTTCTGTTTGTCTCATCAATTGCCATTTTCATGGAGGGTGTTATCTCATCAGCATAAAAGATAACAGTACCATCCACATTTCGGGCAGCTCTCCCACAGGTCTGAACAAGAGACCTCTCGGATCGCAGGAAACCTTCTTTATCTGCATCTAAAATGGCCACCAGCGACACCTCCGGTAAATCTAAACCTTCACGTAAAAGATTAATCCCTATAAGAACATCAAATGTTCCAATCCTCAGATCCCTAATAATCTCCGTCCTTTCAATGGTGGTTATATCAGAATGGAGGTATCTGGCTTTGATACCTAACTCAGTATAATACTCGGTGAGATCCTCTGCCATGCGTTTAGTAAGAGTGGTAACCAAAACGCGCTGACTCTTATGTATAACCTGCCTGATAGCGACTAAAAGATCATCCACCTGGCTGTGTGCCGGTCTTACTAAAATCTTCGGGTCTATAAGGCCAGTAGGTCTGATAATCTGTTCAATTACATGGGAAACATTATCTAATTCATAGGAGCCCGGAGTGGCAGAAACATAGATTATTTGGTTAATGCGAGACTGAAATTCCTCAAACTTCAATGGCCTATTATCAAGGGCAGAGGGAAGACGAAAACCAAATTCAACCAATGTCTCTTTTCTTGATCTATCACCTCTATACATGCCCATGAGTTGGGGATTGGTAATGTGGCTTTCATCCAAGATAATAAGAGAATTATCCGGAAAATAGTCAATCAATGTTGGAGGTGGCTCACCAGGCTTCCTCCCGCTTAGATACCGGGAATAATTCTCTATCCCATGACAATAACCCATCTCTTGAATCATTTCCAAATCATAGAGGGTTCTTTCCTCGATTCTTTGGGCCTCTATCCATTTTTTTTCCTTTTTAAAATACTCGATCCGTTTGGCTAATTCTTCTTTGATATTCCGGATAGCCTCTTCTCTTTTCGGTAATGTGGTCACATAATGACTGGCAGGATAGATAGCCACGCGGCTTAATCCCTGCATAACATGACCGGTCAAAGGATCAATTTCCTGAATACCTTCAACGCGGTCCCCGAAAAATGTTAGCCGAATACAGGAATAATCCTCATATGCAGGATAGATATCCACCACATCACCTCTGACTCTAAAAGATGAGCGATGAAAATCAATATCACTTCTTTCATAGTGAATTTCCACCAGTTTTTTCAGGACATCTTCTCTGCGTATCAAATCACTTTTTTCTACATACAAAAGCATGCCATGATAGGCCTCAGGAGAACCAAGCCCATAAATGCAGGATACACTGGCAACAATAAGAACATCATCCCTGTCCAGAAGGGATCTGGTTGCCGAATGCCTCATCTTATCGATCTGCTCATTGATGGAGGCATCTTTTTGTATATAGGTATCGCTTTGGGGAATATACGCTTCAGGTTGGTAATAATCATAATAACTTACAAAATATTCAATTGCATTATGTGGGAAAAGATTTTTAAATTCCCCATAAAGCTGTGCAGCTAAGGTTTTGTTGGGAGCAATAACAAGGGTGGGATTTTGTACTCTCGCCACAACATTGGCTATGGAAAATGTCTTTCCAGAGCCAGTCACACCAAGCAATACTAGATGCCTGACTCCTTCTTTTATCCCTTTACAGAGGGCATCAATAGCATGCTGTTGATCGCCTTTCGGTTCAAACGGAGAGATGAGCTGAAAAGGTGAAGATTTTTGCACTACCCCTCTATCCTCAATCGCCAGATAGTACCCTTTGGTCCATCTTCAAGAATAATCTCTTTTCCGGACAGTTCCTCTCTAATAGCATCAGCTCTGGCCCAATCTTTTGCCTTTCTTGCTTCATCTCTCTCCTTTATCATTTTCTCAATCTCTTCAGTTTCAACTTCAGGGGAAGCTTTTATTATCTCCTGAACGAATTGAGTTGGTCCCTCTTCGAGCAGGCCTAATACCTTACTACAGTCAAGAAGATCCGCCCTTTCTTTTACTAACTGGGATTTAATATCTGGTTTTTGTGCTGGTGAATCTATAAACCTGTTTATATCCCGTACTTTGTCAAAAACCAATCCCAATGCTGCTGCGGTGTTAAGATCATCGTCCATAACATGGATAAAACGATTCTTAAAATCATTGTCACCGACATCAGATAAAAACGTAGTGTTTGTATCATGTTTATACGGCCCGATTATTTCCTCTACCCTCTGAAGGGTCCTATATATCCTAACAAGCCCTGATCTGGTTTCCATCATGGCAGATCGAGAGAAATCCAATGGACTCCTGTAATGCTTGGAAAGTAAAAAGAGCCTTAATTCTTGAGGATGATATAACGTAAGGGCATCTCGTATCGTAATAAAATTTTCCAGAGATTTAGACATCTTTTCCCCTTCTACTGTCAAAAAACCGTTATGCACCCAGTAATTTGCAAAATCGACCCCATTGGCTGCCATTGCCTGGGCCCTCTCATTTTCATGGTGTGGGAATAGAAGATCCCTTCCACCACCATGAATATCAAAATTAGCCCCTAAATATTTGCAGCTCATAGCAGAGCACTCTATATGCCAACCTGGCCTTCCATCCCCCCAGGGACTCTTCCATTTGGGCTCCCCTGGTTTTGTTCCTTTCCACAGAACGAAATCCATAGGATATTTCTTTTTCTCATCAACAGCAATCCGAGCACCAGCAACCATATCCTCTAATTGTCGACCCGAAAGTTGTCCGTAACTATCAAATTTTTCAACAGAAAAGTAGACATTAGTATCAACTACGTAGGCAAATCCTTTTTCAATCAGGGTCCTAACCATAGCAATCATATCATCAATATGCTCTGTGGCTTTAGGCTCTATATCTGCATCAAGTACACCTAAGGAAAGCATATCCTCATAAAAGGCGTCTATATGCCGTTTTGCAAGGGTAGCTGTATCCTCACCCGTCTTTTTTGCCCTCTCAATAATTTTATCATCAACATCGGTAAAATTTCTGACATAGGTAACCTTGAATCCCCTGGCCCTCAGATATCTCACCAAGACATCAAATACAATTGCTGAACGAGCATGCCCTATATGGCATAGATCATAGACAGTAACTCCACACACATAGATGCCAACCTCATCATTTTTTATAGGTTTAAATACCTCTTTTTTCCGGCTTGCTGAATTATACAACGTGAAAGACATGTATTGTTCCTATATTTATACCATACCCGCCCATAAATGGCGTTTTTGTATCAAGTGAATCACTTTTTCCATTGTTCATTCCTGGGGTGCTGGAGTAATGGAGGAATGGAAAGCCCCAACACTCCAATACTCCATCACTCCAATGACTGCCCTGGTTCTGAAACTTAATTTCAATTAATGAACCTAAAAGCGCTAATTATAACGTTTCAAAGCATATCATATGCGTTTTAGCGTGACGACTGCATATGCAGCTAATCCTTCTTCCCTGCCACAAAAACCAAGGCCTTCGGTAGTAGTAGCTTTTACGTTTACCACATGAGCGTCAACACCTAAAACACGTGATAAATTCATCTTCATAACATTTAAATACTGAGTTAATTTGGGCTTTTGGGCAACAATAGTGGTATCAAGGTTATTTACGATAAACTTTTCATCCTGAGCGAGGGCTACAACTTTTTTTAAAAGAAAAAGACTGTCGGCTCCTTTGTAAGCAGGGTCAAAATCCGGAAAATGCTGACCAATATCACCTTTTCCCAGGGCCCCGAGGATGGAATCAATAACCGCATGAGTCAAAACATCGGCATCAGAATATCCTCGTAGCCCTTTTATGTATGGAATTGTAACACCACCTAAAATCAAAGGTCTTCCTTCAGCCAGCTCATGAACATCGTATCCAAATCCTATCCTGAACATCTCTTTGTGTCATCTCTTTTAATTACAAAATTTTCTTATTCTCCAAACTTTCAATCAAGGCTGCTGCAAGCATGGGGAACATTATCTCATTATGCCCAGTGAGAGAAAATCCCTTACCACCTTCCAATGTTGGTCGCTTTACTACATTCGTCATAGGCCTATAATGCCGTATGAAATCCATATCCACTGTTGTGAATTTTTTAACAGTAAACCCAAGGTTTCTGACAAGGGTAAGTGCCTTTAAAAATACTTCGGGCAAAATAACCGCAGAACCAAGATTAATATATACACCACCATCAAGATGTGAAACCAATGAGGCAAAAATTCGAAAGTCAAGATGTGAAGTCTTTCCTATTGCAGATCCATCTACACCCGGATGGAAATGTATAATATCGGTGCCTATAGCCACATGAACTGTAAGAGGAATATTCATTCGCGCAGCTCCAGCTAACAAGCTGAACTTGCTATAAGGAAATGATGCCTTAAGAATGCTGTTCCCAACTGAATATCCCAATCCACTCCCTTTTTTGGCCCCTTCCTTTATTGCACTATTAAGAAACTCTCCTGTCTCTTCAGCCATTCCAAATTTACCATCGGAGAGTTCATTGTCCACATCTTCTGATGTGGCACCAACCATTGCCACCTCCAAATCATGTATAATGCCAGCACCATTCATGGCAATGCCAGTAATTATTCCCCTTTCCATCAAATCCAAAATTATCGGACTTAACCCAATCTTAATGGTATGAGCCCCCATTGCTAGTATAATAGTCTTTTTTTCCTTTACGGCTATTTGCAATCGATTCACTAATTTTCTAAGATCATTTCCTGCTAAAATATTTGGCAGATTTTCAAGCCAAAGACTCATTGTGCTTCCTGCTATCCATTTTGATCCAAAATCCCTGACCGATACCTTGCTCTGCCTTTTTTTTAGTGGATACGTTTTTACATTTTTTAGTGATAGTGGTTTAAATTTGTTCATTGTTAATTCATTCCTTTACTATCCCTCTATTTTAAAGTTGTACTAATATATTTTTCTCATCGCCCAAATTGATCGGTTCTAGGTTCACAGTTCAAGGTTCAAGGTTGTAAAGGCATTGTGCCACAGTTCATTGCGGCGTGTTTCCAGACAGTTGAATCACCCAATGGGTGAAATGATATGCGTTGCTGGATACCCTATAACTCCTTGTAAGTTGGGAAGTTGATATTGCTTAACCCTGAACCTTGAACCGCTTAACCTAGGTATCATGAAGATATTTTCTTAAAAAAGTATATGCTCAACTAATTCACAGATTAGGTGTCCTGCCAAAATATGGGTTTCCTGAACGCGAGGGGTCTCGTTGCTTTCAACCAGTAAGGATAAATCTACTAATGTGAGCATTTTCCCGCCATTTCCTCCTATAAGGCCAATGGTATATAAACCCTTCTCTTTGGCAGTCCTTATGGCGGAAAGAATATTTTTTGAGTCGCCACTCGTTGAAATAGCAAGCAATATATCTCCTTCAACACCAAGGGCCTGAATCTGCTTAGAGAAGATTTTTTCATAGCTGTAATCATTGGCTACACTTGTAATAATAGACGTATCAGTGGTGAGTGCCAGGGCTGGCAAGGGATGGCGATCTAATAGAAACCTGTTAACAAATTCTGCCGCAATATGCTGGGCATCAGCTGCACTGCCCCCATTACCACACAGCATAAGCTTTCTGTGATTTTTAAAGGCTTTCGATATATATTCAGCACAATCTATCAATGGGGAGGTATTTTTTCTAATAAAAGTCTCCTGAATTGTCTGGCTTTCTTTGGCTACTCTTCTAATAATCTTTTCCATTACTGTGCCTCGTTATCTTGTGGCTATACATTTCCTATCGCAGATAATGTTTTTAAAACTATAATCTCAACACACATTTGTCAATACTGGATTTACTTTTGGATTTACTCCTATCTCACTAATTAAAATCTAAAAAATTATTTATTCATAAATTAATTTAAGTAATTATAGTATCTATTTGCTAATATTAGGAATTTAAATATTTAACTCATGCTATGATATAAGCCAAAAAAAAATTTCTAAAATTACAGAATTTTTTATTGAAAATGATACTTCACTATGCTAAGAACTCCTCATTGCTTTGTTTATATGCATTTTAAGAAGGTATTCATATCTCCTGAGAAACTAAATGTGGATGGCACCTCCATGCTGAATGCAATGTTTCTTTTATCAATAACCCCGAAGCGCCATTCGGCCTTGAGTCGTTCGACCTGGAGGCCTTTCGGCCCTGAGCGGCTCGACATGAGCTCGCCGACATGTCTCAAGGCCGAGGGGCTCTCGACAGGCTCATGGCCGAGAGGAAGCAACAGGGTCAATCGCCTAAGTAACACCCGTAATTATTAGACAATGTACCTATCTATCTTTTAAAAGAAATTATCTCAGAAAATATATAAGGAAAGGGGGGGAGAAAGTAATAGTAATAAGGGGAAGTACCTTTGGCATTTAATAACAAATAATATAGGAGGGTGAAACTCATGACAAAATCAGAATTAATATCAGCGATAGCTAATGGCGCAGGTTTAACAAAGGCCGATTCGGAAAGAGCCTTGAACTCATTTCTTACTGCTGCAAAAAACACCATTAAAAAAGAGGGTAAACTTCCCTTAGCCGGGTTCGGAACCTTTGTGGTAGTCAATAGAAAAGCAAGAACCGGGAGAAACCCACAGACTGGTGCAGCGATTCAAATTAAAGCTAGTAAGGTTGTCAGATTTCGCCCGGGTAAGGAATTAAAAGAAAGCCTGTAGTACATAACCAGTCGTGTATCGTGTTAAAGAAACGCCTTATCATTTTCGGCAGTCTTTACCCTTTTAAATAACTTTTTGAATGTCAGAAGTTTTGGCATCCACATTTAACAGCTCTCCCTCGTGTTACATGCGTGAATAAACCTGCGAGGTTTATGGGATACTGAGAGCTCGAATCATCGTATTAAGTCCATACAGCGGGCCAAGGTCAAAGTCATTAATTAGTCTGGGGATACTTTAAAGACACGATTAAGCTTTATAGAAAGATTTAAAAATCGGTGGTGGTGCCAATTTTTTTACGTGATTGTGCTTTTTGCAGATAGTATTTTTATAGCCTGGGCTACAGTTTTTATCTCTTTTTCCTGGATGGTTCGTGCATCCAGCAAAACCTGATCTTTCTCAAGTCTTGCTATAATAGGTGGATTATAGCCACTCAATGCATTTGCTATATATGTGGCTGAGAATTTCCCTGGAGATATGCAAAGAAGCCTACTTCGTATCTCCTCTAAAGGCATGGCGCCACCACCAACCCGAGAAAAACCATCACATAGGCTTATAGAGAGAGCGCTATTGCCTACCCTTCCGATCATATCCAATAGCTTTTTCGCCTTTCGACACACACTCTGATAGGACTGGCATATCATTCTCAATGTAGGTATCTGTTGTATTGCCTTCTTCTCATCCCGGTAAAGGCTCAGTGTTTCCTGAAGCGCAAAAAGGGTTAATTTATCTACCCTGAGAGCCCTCGCAAGTTGGTTCGCCTTTATTGCCGAAATAATCTCCTTTTTTCCAAGAATTATCCCGCATTGTGGTCCACCCAGCATCTTATCACCACTGAAGGTGATTATATCTGCCCCTTTCGCAACAGAATCCTGAACCGTCGGTTCTTTTGTGAGTCCATGGTGAGAAAAATCAATAAAGCAACCGCTGCCAAGATCCTCCATTACAGGAAGGCTATATTTTTTTCCCAAAGCAACAAGTGTATCTAACGGTACTTCCTCTGTAAATCCTACTGTCTGAAAATTACTCGTGTGAACCTTAAGCAAAAGAGCTGTATTCGATACAATAGCAGCCTCATAATCACTAATAATTGTTTTGTTGGTAGTTCCCACCTCAAACATCCTCGCCCCACTCTTTTTCATGACCTCAGGTATCCTAAAGGAGCCGCCAATCTCTACTAATTGGCCTCTGGAAATTATAACTTCCTTATCTTTGGCAATAGTATCCAGGGTGATGAGAACTGCGGCAGCATTATTATTAACAACCATAGCGCTCTCTGCCCCGGTCAGCTCCATAAGAGTATCTTCCACGTGCACATACCTGCTACCCCTTTTGCCAGTCTTTAAATCATATTCTAAGTTGCTATAACAACCTGCTACGGCATTAAATGTCGAAATAACCCTTTTTGCCAGTAGCGATCTCCCCAAATTAGTGTGCACAATGACTCCAGTGGCATTGATAACCTGTCTTAGGCTCGGCTGAGATAGAATTATTATCCGTTTTTTTATCTGATCAACTAAAGTACGCAACGCTAAGTCTGGCAATTCATCCTCTGTCTGTGACGTATCTATCCTTCCCCTAACTTCATCTAATACATAATGAATAGCCCTTAACACCAGGACCCGAGGAGTAGTCAGCAGAAACCCCTTAATGACAGACGACTCCAATAGATAATCTACCGATGGTAACTGTCTAAAAATTATATTTTTCTCATCTTTTTTCACTTGTGACTCCTTATTGTGCTGCTAAGATATATACAAATATACAGTTGCCAAAAAGGCAATAGTATGATATATGATATTATAGCGTGGTGGGTGTAGCTCAGTTGGTAGAGCACTGGGTTGTGGCCTCAGTGGTCGCGGGTTCGAGTCCCGTCACTCACCCCAATAAATTATTGTTTTTTGTGCATATTAACAGCCTACCCAAAAAAACGCCCTATACTAATCATCCAGCCAAGTAAAATCCTCGAGAAATAATCAGCAAGCAAGAAGGGGTATTTTAAGGCATCTGTAAGGATGAGGATGAGTATTATTAAGAATCCATATCGTGCGAACTGCTGATATTTGACCGAAATATGATAAGGAAGCAGAAAGGCCAGTACATGCGAACCATCCAAAGGGGGAATTGGAATAAGATTAAACATGGCTAAAATAATATTAATCTTCACACCGAAAAGACACAATAAAGTTAGAATAGAAAAAATAGTGCTATGGCCCTTTAAGAGTACTATTGAGAAAAGTAATATGAATCCAAAAATAAAGGCCAAGAGGATATTAGAGACGGGACCAGCAAGGGAAACGAATGTGTAATCTCTTTGAGGATTTCTTAATTTGCCTACACTCACAGGAACGGGTTTGGCCCAACCAAAAATGATACCGGATCCTGTCATTATGTAAAAGGAAAGCAAAACTAATGGTAAGATAATGGTTCCTACCAGATCTATGTGCCTCATTATATTAAGGGATAACCTTCCCTGTCTTTGTGCAGTATCATCCCCAAACCACAAAGCAACCACACCATGGGCACATTCATGAATCATGACAGAGAAAAGAAGTATCGCAATAATTAAAATTACTTCAAGCATATTCTCTTATGCCAAAAAGGAAACGTGTAAAAGGATTAACTAAAAAGCTCTCATAAATACCATAACGAAAAAATATCATTCTATCAATATATCTTTAATGGGTTACAATGAAAAATAGATTTAAAAGAAGGTATACGGCATTGTGGAGAAAATAGTAGATCTATTCGAAACGCTATTTTTACAGAAAAAATATCTGGACAATTCAACGATGATTAAAAAAGATCGTCCAGTTCGCACATTGTCCAATTTTAGGGACCATCTCAGGCAACCACCATGAGGTTCTATTTTCTGGTGTTGACAAAATGTCGGAATAAATATCCCTACATTTTATCCTGCCTCCAAAATAGTCTTCCCTTCCCTTGCTTCAACTAACTTCCTTTCAAGTAGGGCTTGAGCGGCGTCGAAGGGTCAATTGGTAAAAGGGTTTTTCTTATTTTTCTTTACTCTTTCTGACTATAGTTCTTTCTTTTTCAGGAATAGGAGGCGGAACAGGCTCGCCGGAAATCTTCTTCACCGCACCAAATTTAGGCGGGCAAGCCTCAAGGCAGGTTCCACATTTTATGCATTTCTCCTGATCAATAACATGGATCTGGTTCTTTGCACTTATAATCGCCTCTACAGGACACCTTCTAGCGCAAATCATACAGGCCTGACACTTTTCCGGATCAATATAGTAAGAAATTACTTCACTAAATAACTTCTCTATTTCATCAGTCGTATAAAGTTCGTTATACTCTTCTACGTTATCAAGATGTAAAGCCAGCTTCTCCCTTTCCACGATCTTAATGTAGGGGATTAGCTTCGTAACCTCTTGAAGTTTGGATTTTAATACATTTTCATTCATTCCTTCGCTTGTGCCAAGAGGGCCTAACCCCTTCACCTTTGTGGTAAAGTCAGTTACAGTTTCAGCGAACTGGATCCCTTCAGAAGAGGATACCCATTGAAGCCTTAATCTTTCGGGATTTATCCCTATGTGTCCCAGCAATTTTCTGGTCAGATTCATCATGCTGACTGCATTGTAATTTCCTTCAGGGACGAAATGGCATTCACCAGGCCAACAGCTGCAGATAATTGCTCCATCAGCCCCATCTGAGAAGGCTCTGAGTATAAATGCCATATCAATTCTACCACCGCACATGACGCGGATAATCCTAATTTCCGGGGGATATTGTAGTCTGGAAACTCCAGCCAGGTCAGCAGCGGCGTATCCTCACCAATGGCATAAAAAACCTACAATTCTTGGTTTAAATCCAAATCCTGTACCCATCCTTATATCACTCCTTTTTGTTCATCAGTGGGCTTCTTCAACCCTGCAACCGCTGCGTCAATTTCACTAAACACCTCTTCATTAGTAAAATGCTTTAGAGAAATAGCCCATGTTGGGCACAATGCGTTACAAAGGCCACATCCTTTACATAAAACAGGATTAACCACGGCTTTTTTGCCTTGTCGTGTATCATGAAACTCAATGGCGCCATACGCACAAGCATCGATACATGCACCACACCCCATACACCTCTTCTCAGCCACCTCGCAAACAGAACCTGAGACTGTGACTATATCACGTGAGAGAAGAACTGCGGCCCGGCCGGCAGCTCCATAAGCCTGGTTAATCGCTTCCGATATATGCTTGGGATAATGAGCTGTCCCACACAGGAAAACGCCATCCGTGGCAAAGTCAACAGGTCTTAATTTGACATGGGCTTCTTTGAAAAAGCCATCCGGTCCCAAAGAGACCTTGAATAGTTTGGCTATTTCCTGGCTTCCTGCTGAGGGAATAACGGCGGCAGCCAAAGCGAGTGTATCGGTATCTATAGCAAGCCTCTGGCCTAAAATAGGATCGGTCACGGTAACCCTTAGATTACGCTGACCATCCCCGTCCACAACTTCCACCTGGGGTTTATTATCCGGCTCATAGCGGATGAACCTTACATCTTTATCGGACGCTTCCCGGTAATAATCCTCTTTAAACCCATAGGTTCTCATATCCCGGAATAGGATGTAGATATCCATCTCAGGGTTTATCTCTTTTAGTTTCAAGGCGTTCTTTATAGCCTGGCTGCAACATACCCGGGAGCAGTAATTTCTGTCTTCATTTCTGCAGCCTACGCATTGGATCATCACCAGGGTCTGAGAGTTAATCAGCCTTTCTTCTCTCTTGGTGATTTGGTCCTCCAACTCCAGCAGGGTCAATACCCTGTCATCTTCCCCGTAAAGATATTCTGTGGGTCTATATTCTTCAGCACCAGTAGCGATGACGGCTGCTCCATGGTATACTTCCTTGACCCTTCCTTCAGAGGTCACCCTGGTTACAAAATTCCCAATATAACCGGTAGCCTCTGTGATGATGGCATCAGTAGATATATGTATTAAGGGGTGCTGATAAACCTTGCGTATTACATCACGCAAATAGGCTTGGACATCAAGCCCTTCCAGGGTGTAATAAAGCCTTCGAGCCATTCCCCCCAGGTCTTTATCCTTTTCCACCAGGTAAACCTCATGTCCCTGGTTGGCTATGGAGAGAGCAGAAGTCATGCCAGCTATACCTCCACCAACCACTAACGCCGTCTTGTTGACAGGCAGCTCAATTTCCTGTAATGGCTCCAAAAGGGCAGCTCGTGCTACCGACATCCGGACGATATCCTTTGCCTTTTGGGTGGCTTCTTCCTTTTCTCGAGAGTGAACCCAGGAGTCATGCTCCCTAATATTAGCCATTTCTAAGAAATATTGATTAATTCCCGCCTCCCTAAGGGTGTCCTGGAATAACGGTTCAAGGGTCAAGGGGGAGCAGGCAGAGATAACCACTCGATTGAGCCCTTTTTCCTTTATCATGTCTGTTATTTCTTCAGCAGAATTAGTAGCACATGAAAATAGCTGTTCCTGAGCATAGACAACATTGGGTAAGGTTAAGGTATATTCAACGACGGAAGGAACATCTACCACGCTCCCGATATTGGCCCCACAATGACACACAAAGACTCCTATCCTGGTTTCCTCTTCCGAGACATCCCTTTCCGGCGGATATATCTTTTCTGTGGTGAGCTTCCCTTGCCTGTTGTAAAGGAGTTCACCAGTAAGAGCACCAGCCCCGCTGGCAGTAAAAACCGACTCGGGAATATCCATAGGACCCTGAAAGGCTCCGCTTACAAAGATCCCCGTCTGAGAGGTCTCAATAGGATTAACAGGATTGATTTCACAGAATCCGTGAGAATTGAGCTCAATGCCGAACTTATTTGCCAGGCCCTTCGCATCAGCAGGAGGGTTCAATCCAACGGATAATACCACCAGTTCGAATTCTTCTTCCTTTACGCCCTCTTCGGGAATAGAGTATCTTATAGTTACATTTTTGGTTTCAGGGATCTCCCTTCCTATTGATACATAGCTCCTTATAAATCGAACACCGGGAAGGTCTGCTGCTGTCTGGTAGTATGTCTCAAAATCCTTGCCATAGGAACGAATATCGTTATGGAATATCGTACACTCTGCATCTGCGTCATGAACTTTTGTCAAAATCGCCTGTTTCTGGGTATAGGTGCAGCATACGGCTGAACAATAGCTGTTACCGCCCGGGATGACCTGTCTGGAACCGACGCACTGAATCCAGGCTATCTTTTTCGGATGCTTCGCGTCGGAAGGGCGCAATATGTCTCCTCCGTATGGCCCGGTGGAAGATAATAATCGTTCAAAATCAAGACTCGTTACCACGTTGTCAAACTCTCCGTAGCCATAGTCACCCCTTACCTTAGGATCAAATGGTTCAAGGCCCGAAGCCAGAACGATTGCCCCTACGTTTAATTTTACCTTCTCAGGCTCTTGACTAAAATCTATGGCTTCATTATCACAGACTCCTTCGCAAATAAGACATTTCTTTTCTTTAAGGTAAAGACATGCTTCAGGGTCTACATAAGTGACAAGGGGAATTGCTTGATCGAAGTATATATGGATAGCTTTATTCGAAGATAAGTCTTGATTATATGGATCAGGTACCGTGACCGGGCAGTATTCCACACAGGTAGCGCAACCCGTGCATATGTCCTCTTTAATGTATCTGGGCTTTTTGATCAGGGTTGCCTTAAAATCTCCCGCTTCCCCTTCCACACTGTCAACTTCAGTATAGGTCAGGACCTCTATATTGGGATGCCGGCCGACCTCGACCAGTTTGGGCGCAAGTATTCACGTGGAGCATTCGTTGGTGGGAAAGGTCTTGTCAAGCTGGGCCATATGCCCGCCAATGGAAGGTGATTCCTCAACAAGGTAAACCTTAAAACCAGCACTGGCAAGATCAAGAGAGGATTGAACACCGCTGATGCCTCCACCGACAATCATGACGTCTCCAAAGTCACTGTCCCCAAGACCTTTAAAAACTTGTTGAATTTTTTCTTTTGGCAATAGTTCTTTTTCCACTTGTCTCCGTCCTTATCAGATTTCTTCGGTTCCCGGAATCACTTCTGCGATAATTTCTGTGATGTCTTTAATCTCTAATACTTCACTATCTTCCTGATCTTCCAGGGCTAACCTGCTCTCCTCAAAATTGGTGATGCAATATGGGCAGGAAGTAACCAGCACCTCAGCCCCGATCCCGATAGCCTGTTCTAATCTGAGGTCGGAGAATCTTTCACTCTTTGGAGTTTCCATCCAGATCCTGCCTCCTCCCCCTCCGCAACAGAGACTATCTTCCCGCGATTCAGGCATCTCAATCAGTTCTAAACCAGGTATCTTTTTTAAAATCTCTCGGGGCTCGTCATATATGCCATTATGTCGACCCAGGTAACACGGGTCATGATAGGTAATTTTCTTTTCAAGCTCCTTGTTAAGCTCAAGCCTTCCCGCATCAATAAGCTCGAATAAATATTGGGTGATATGAACCACCTCAAAGTCCACCATAAATTCGGGATACTCGTTTTTGAAGGTATGGTAGCAATGAGGGGAAGAAACAAGGATTTTCTTCACCCCATTATCGATAAAAGTTTTGATGTTTTCCCTGGCGAGGCGTTTGAATAATTCCTCATCGCCCGTCTTGCGAATGCTTTCTCCACAACAATTTTCCTTGGCGCCCAGTATCCCGAAATCTACTCCTGCCACGTTGAGAATATTGGCTGTGGCTCTTGCTACCTTTTTTAATCTCGGGTCATAGCTGGGGTAGCAACCGGGGAAATATAAAATTTCCATCCCGTCTATGAACGATTTTACAGAAAGACCTTCTGCCCAATCTGCCCTATTTTTTCGCTTTTCACCAATGGGGTTACCTTCAGCAGTGAGGCTTGCACTCACGGTGCGGATAGGCTTGACAGAAGTAGGAAAGACCCCATATTCCGTAGCAATCCTGCGTAAGGATACCCCGGATTCTATTATTTTCACTCCCCTGGGGCACTGCTGAGGGCATCTTCCACAGGTAGTACAACGCCATATATCTTCACTTTCTATCTCAGTCAATCCGAACGTAGCCTGTCGGATGATCTTGCGCATGCTAAAGGTTGTAACCCTATTCCACGGACAAACAGTATCGCATAATCCGCATTGATAGCATAATTTGAAGGCTTCTCCACCGTTAGCTTTTATGACATCTATGATCTCTTTGAAGTCGGCTACAGTCTCCACTGTCTTTTCTAATCCTCTTTATTTCGCCTTAATGTTTTGTAACGGTTCACAGGTTCAGGGTTCACCGTTCAGGGTTCACCGTTCAGGGTTATTTTAGGGGCTACGTCCATGCTTCATACGCTGAACTTGCAAGCGGATGTATGCAGCCGGTTTGGTTTTTAAGCGAGCAGCGGTTCGTTTTGGACGTCAACCCTGAACATCTGAACATTGAACCCCTGAACGGCTACAATCTTTTAGCCCTTCTTTGACATTGACATTCGGGCAACGCTATCAATTATCTTTTCCAATCCATACTGGTTTACTAATGATTCTAATCCTATCTCCAGCTCCTCCTGACTCTCTTCTTCTTCTTCGACTTCCTCTTCCCTTTCTTCGTACGTCAGGGCATCAGTTATGCACCACTGAACACACATGGGCTCTTCTAAAGGCGGATCGTCTTCACACATATCGCATTTTAGAGGCAGACCGGAATCGGGTTCTTTGAAAAGATCCCTGGATGGGCAGGAAGCCCTGCAGAAGGCACACTCGTCGTATTCCTTTCCGTCAATCGTATATTTGTCTCTGCCCATACATTCGGCTGGAGTATACTCACCCGCTAATACAGGAACATATATGTCTCTTAGTGGATCACGAATCACCCGAATACGAGACCTCACCGGATTATTGCTGCTATACTTTGGCGTAGCGTGAAAGGCGGAGCAGACTACCTCACATGCACGGCAACCATTGCATTTATCAACATCAACTTTTATTGTTTTAACTATTTTTACTTGTTTCTCACCCACGTCTACACCTCCTTCTCTTTTTCTCCCGAAGTATCTTTTGAAGGAGTGCCTGCATCATCTGTCAAAATCCCCCTCTGCAGGAAGTCTTCGCTAACGTAATCCAAAGCCAATTCATGTAAGTATTCTTTAGTAGGAATACCCTGATTATTCCACCCCCTAAATTTGTAATACGCATCCAAGAGCTTAGCTTCAAGCTCGGGAAATCTTTTCTTCCAATGGTCCTCTGGAGGCTTCTCATCACTTCTTCTCATCCCTCTTCTTATATTAACGGCTCTAACTAAAGTTCGATTCCTCCTGGCTGCTTGTGTTAGTATTTTTTCATCCATATCAATCCCTACGCCGGATGAAACAAATTTCGGGTAATTGTGCATATGATACGGAGGTTTCAGGGGAAATGATGACAAACCGGAGCACACCCCGAGGGCGTCGTCAATGTAGTGCATCCTCTCTTGCCAGTCAACAATTTCACAGGACATTTCAACAGTTGGGTAATAGGGGTTTGAGTGTTCTCCGCGAGGGTCCCAGTCCAAGAAATATTGTTTAAACTTTTCATCAGGCACCTGGATCCAATCATTTACAAACGCTTCTCTCTGCTCTCTTTCAGGAAAAGGCGCCTGGGGAAATTGCCCTTCAATCTGGGTAATGTTTATCTTCTCGCCGGTAGAATACATAAGGAAATAAACGGGATTCAGCATTCCAAGCTTGAGAGGCAACTGCTCATGTTTTTTAATGTTATTATGGGCATATTCTTCTGCGCCCTTACCAATCTGTTGGGCCGCCCAATAAGTACCATTGGCCAGAACATCTCCAATCCCTTCTCGCCGAACAATTCTGTCAAGTAACCAGAAAAATCGCTCCTCACTACCAGACGGAAATCCTGGCAGGTCCTGGTCAGTCAAAATACCGTTTTCGTAAAGTTCAACTGCGAAGGCCATGGTTTGCGGGGTTGAAAATGCATCCACCCCATACTCCGTAGCACGCTGAGCGATTTTAAAACCAAAATCCAGATCTGTCATGGACGCCATTGTATAAGTAAGTTTCGAGTAGCATTTCATCATATATGTTGGGAATTCCGGGGAATTAATGGTTGCCCCGCATTTCATGGGACAGTTGTAGCAACTTATTAACCGCTCCACCGCTTTTTCCTGACTCTTCGTCCATTTCTCTTCGGTTTCCTTGGTCCAAAAATCTTTTCTCCGGGTGCGGGCATTTCCCCATGCGAAATTGGTGGTGTGCCACTGCTCATCATGGATTGCCATCTCTTGGGGTGACCCAATCCCGGCTATAATGGGCGGCACTCCCTTAATTGGATTTTCTGCGCGGACTTGTATATATTTCAGCACTTCGTTGCAAAGCTCCATGAATTCATCCGGTCGGGCAATATTGATGTCCTTTGTTCCACGAACAGCAATCGCCTTTAACCCTTTGGCTCCCATAACGGCGCCTATTCCAAGTCGGCTGGCACTGGACCTGCCCTGCTCTATGGAGGCAAAATAGACCCTGTTTTCACCGGCCAGGCCAATAGCAGCTACCTGGGCTTTCGACTCATTCAACTCCTCTTGAATGAGTTCTCCAGCTTCACCAGCGCCTTTACCCTGCAAATAAGAGGCATCACGTATTTCTACCTTGTCATTGTTTATCCACAAATAGACAAGATTGGGGGACTTGCCGCGAATGATCACTTTGTCATAACCGGCATACTTCAATTCCGGCGCAAAAAATCCCCCCATCATTGAATAGGCCATGAACAAAGTCTGAGGAGAAATGGTAGTAACAATGGTGCGATTAGCACCAGGAGCAGGTGTGCCACATAAAAGACCGGTGCCGAATATGAGTAAATTATCAGGAGAAAAGGGTTCAACTTCAGGTGGAACCCTGTCCCATAATATCTTGGCGTTCGTCCCCAGACCCCCCAGATAAAGTTCGGTTTCTCTTGGGTCGGTTTCTACCCTCTCAATGTTTCCTCGGGATAGATCGACTTCTAAATTAAACCCTGTCTCTGCGTACCTCATTTTTTTCCCCTTCTACATTACCTGAATCCGTGACATACTTTCTGATTAATCATGGGTTGCAGGCACTTAACTGAAAACGACCTTCACCCATCCGGTGAAGGTCGAAGTTGCTTAAATTGCTGAAGTTATTTATCTATAATTCCGATTCACTTATCTTGTTTATCCTTTCTTGTTTATCCTTTCTTGTTTACTAATAGCCTTCTCCTTTACTTTAAAGATTTATTCAATCGATTACTTTCATTAGATTAATAAATTCACACCTGTCAAACCCCAGTGACTTAAAAAAGGACAAGAGGTCAACTGAGTCCCACTTAACTGATGTAAAAATATTTTTTATATTCATTTTTGTCAGTTCATCAAACACTTCTTTGGCCATCCTTTTTCCTATTCCACTTCCCATATATTTTGGCTCAACACCAAAAAGCCCAATCCATGCACTTTTTTCCAGACCAAACCCACCATAGAGGATATAGGTAATTATAAATCCTACCACCTTACCATCAAGCTCTGCCACAAAGCTGACCCTATTGTCTTTCTTTACCTCTTCTTGAACAATCTTATGATAATCTATTGTGCTCAGTTCCGTTGTAATTGCTTCCTGAATTCGAGAAATATCTTTTGAATCACCTATGTCTAAGTTTCTTATTATAAGATTTTTCAATCTGGTAGACCCCATAGTTTCAAGTTCGGTACCTAATCTGTTCTGATTATCTTGACATGCTTACCTACCCAATCAGGAGGAAGGTATACCCTTCCGCTATTACCGCTGAGTTTAACCTCTTTCTCAAGCATTTCCTCACCAAAGATCTCAAATTTCACCTTCTTTGGTTGTTCTTTCTTGTTAGCAATGTATTTCTCTTTGTTGGTCACCTATTACCCACCAATAGTTAAATTTAAATTAACACTATGTAATCGCTTAATCCATCATGGTTAAAAAAACTAAATCACAATGTTATTAACAAAATGTGATTACAATTTAGCTATAATGTAACTATGACTTTATATTGTCAACAAAAAAATAATTACAGACAAAATTTGTTTTTTCATCTTTGTCAGACCATTTTAACTTGACTTAAATCAGCAGAAAAGAATATAAAAAGGCACTTTTAATCAATAAATATTTTGTTAAACCAGCTAACATTAACTAAGGAGAAGCGTATATGAGAGATGTAGTAATTGTTGGAGGCATGAGAACACCCGTCGGTTCTTTTGGAGGATCACTAAAGGGCACACCAGTCGTTACCTTAGGTTCCTTGATCTTAAAGGAAACCTTAAAAAAACTTGGGCTGAGGCCCTTCGCCTCTGAAGAACTCAAGAGTTTTGAGCCAGATGCCCTTCATGGTTTGGGCATGATCGAATTAGAAAAAAATACCTATGATTATGATGATTCTCTTCAGCCTATAGAAATTGATGAGGTAATCATGGGTAATGTAATAGGCGCAGGTCAAGGACAAAATGTTGCCAGGCAGGCAACAGTACACGCGGGCATTCCCAAGGAGGTTAATGCCTTCACTATAAATAAGGTCTGCGCCTCAGGCATGAAGGCTTTATCTCTTGCGGCTCTTTCTATAAGGTCGGGGGAGAAAAACACTATTCTTGCGGGCGGTATGGAAAATATGAGCATGGTACCCTATGCATTAAATACTGCACGATGGGGCACCAGAATGAACAATGCCGATATGACCGATTTAATGATCTTTGATGGTCTCTGGGAAATTTTTTATGGTTACCACATGGGGATTACCGCTGAAAACATTGCTGAAAAATATGGAATTTCTCGAAGTGAACAGGATGAACTTGGCGCCATGAGTCATGCAAGGGCACGAAAGGCGATAGCTGAAGGTATCTTCAAACAGGAAATTACCCCTGTGAGTATTCCACAGAGAAAAGGTGAACCAATTATCTTTGACACTGATGAAAGACCAATGGACACAAATGTGGAAAAAATGGCAAAATTGCGACCGGCATTTAAAAAAGATGGTACTGTTACCGCAGGTAATGCCTCTGGTATTAATGATGCGTCTGCTGCGCTTCTTTTAATGTCAGCTGAAAAGGCAAAAGAGTTGGGCCTGAAACCCATAGTGAAAATTAAGGCATATGCATCAGGAGCTATAGACCCCGCTTTTATGGGACTTGGCCCTATTCCTGCTGTGAGAAAGGTTCTAAAAGCTACTGGATTGGAGATAAGCGATTTTGGTGAAATTGAGCTCAATGAGGCCTTTGCCTCTCAGGCCATTGCCTGTATACGGGAATTAGGGTTCGATCTTGATAAAACCAACCTTTTGGGAAGTGGGATATCTATAGGCCATCCAGTTGGCTGCACGGGTGCCAGAATTATAATAACACTGATGAATGAGATGGTCAGAAACGATGTTGAGTTAGGTCTTGCTACCCTATGTATAGGTGGAGGCCAGGGTATGGCCATGGCCCTTGAAAGGGTGTAGTCAAAAAGTGAGCTAAAGTGCCTAAAGTGAGCTAAAGTTTTAAAGTTCAAGAAACATCATAAGCGATAATTATTTAAAGGAGTTAGCCATGTCGTATGAAACGATTCTGTTTAGCAAAGAAGAGGATATTGCCATAATTAAATTTAACCGACCCAAGGTACTCAATGCCATTAATCCAATCGTTGTCTCTGAGATGGTAGATGCCCTGAAAAAAATCGATGCAGATACATCTATAAAGGTTCTTATTCTGACAGGAGAGGGAGATAAGGCCTTTGTTGCAGGAGCAGACATAGCATCAATGAAGAATTATACCCCGTTAGAAGGGAAATTTTTTTCAAGACAGGGCCAGGAACTTCTCTTTCAGTTAGAGGCCTTATCCATTCCAGTAATTGCCTGTGTCAATGGCTTTGCCCTCGGTGGGGGAACAGAGATATCAATGGCATGCGATTTTATATATGCCGCTGATTCTGCTATGTTCGGCCAACCGGAGATCAATTTAGGGATTATTCCAGGCTTTGGCGGAACCCAGAGACTATCTCGCCTCGTTGGTAAATCAATGGCCAAGGAGCTTTGCATGACTGGAGTAATGATAAGCGCACAGGAGGCCAAAGACATTGGCCTTGTAAACAAGGTATTTCCAAAAGATTCTTTATGGGAAGAGACAATGAAAGTGGCAAAAATACTGGCTTCAAAGGGCAAGGTTTCTGTCCGGGCAGTCAAAGAGTCAATCCAAAGGGGGTATGATCATGACCTGAGAACAGGTTGTTACATGGAATCTGATGCATTTGGTATATGCATGGCAAGTGAGGATGCCAGAGAGGGGATGGGGGCATTTTTAGAAAAAAGAAAAGCCGAATTTAAAGGCGAACTTCTTTAAATACGGGGGAAAAATGGAATTTACATTAGACAAGGAACAGGAGGCGATCCAGAAGGCAGCAAGAGAATTTGCAAAAGGAGAGTTTGACAAAGAAATAGCCCTTGAACATGAAAGGAACCACACATTTCCTTCAGAGATCTGGAAAAAGGCCTGTGAACTTGGTTTCATGGGTATTCATTATCCAGAAAAATATGGGGGACAGGAGTATGGTGTCTTTGAGAATGCCCTTGTTGTGGAAGAATTCTGTCGACAGGATTCAGGAATTGGTGTCGCCCTTAGCCTGGCTGACTTTTCATCTGAGGTCATCCTGAGATTTGGAAATGACCAACAGAAGGAAAAATACCTGATTCCTCTCACCAAAGGTAAGGCAATTTCCAGCGGAGGTTTTACTGAGCCAGACCATGGAAGTGATATTACCCTTATGGATACAACTGCGGTAAAAGAAGGGGATGAATATATAATAAACGGGGTAAAGACCTTTATTACCAATGGGACCATAGGGGATTTTGTCATGGCTCTCTGCCAAACAGATTTTGAGGTGAAGCCTACCTATCGTGGCCAATCAGTCATTATTGTTGAGAAGGAAACACCCGGATACAGTACTGCGGATGTTGGTGAAAAAATGGGGATAAAGATGACATCAACAGGGGAGCTTTCATTTAATGATGTAAGAGTTCCGCTCTCAAATCTCGTAGGGCAAGAAAATAAGGGATTCTATCATGTGCTTGAATTTTTTGACGAGAGCAGGATAGAAATAGCAGCTCAGGCCCTTGGCATTGCCCAGGGTGCCTTTGATCGTGCACTTGCATACTGTAAGGAGCGTACCCAGTTTGGGAAAAAGCTCGCTCAATTTCAGGTCACACAGCATAAACTTGCAGATATGGCAGCCAAGATAGAGTTAGCAAGTCTCATAGTTTACAAGTCAGCCTGGAATTTTGATCAGGGAAGAATAGACCCAAAATTAACCTCCATTGCAAAGATGTATGCAGCGCGGACAGCTGTTGAAGTAGCTGATGAGGCTATTCAACTATTGGGAGGATACGGCTATATGCTTGAGTATGAGGTAGAACGTTTCTATAGAGACGCAAAGATCATGGAGATTTATGAAGGGACAAAAGAGATACAAAAAAATACAATAGCTAGTTCATTATTAGGGAAATTGTAATAGAGGGCTATGATGTTTAAAAAAGAAAGCATAGAAAAAATAGGTGTAGATAATAAAAAATGGCAAAAGGTTTTCAAAGAATCTACCTCAAAGGCACCTGAGAGATTAAAGCGATTTTCCACTGTTTCAGATCATCCTGTCCAAAACCTCTATACCCCATTAGACACTAAAGATCTTGATTATTCGAATGATATAGGATTCCCTAATCAATACCCGTTTACCAGGGGTGTTCAACCGACTATGTACAGGGGAAGACTATGGACTATGAGGATGTTTGCAGGTCTGGGCTCTGCCAGAGATACCAATGAGAGATTTCATCTCTTGGTAAATGAGGGGCAGACAGGTTTGTCCACAGCCTTTGATATGCCCACCTTAATGGGCTACGATAGCGATTCCCCAAAATCACAAGGGGAATGTGGCAGATGTGGTGTTGCCATCGACACATTAAAGGATATGGAAATACTCTTTGATGGCCTTCCTATTGACAAGATTACTACCTCTATGACCATAAACCCGCCAGCAGCAGTAATGTGGGCAATGTATATTGCAATGGCGGAAAAAAGAGGGATACGCAGGGAAATAATAGGCGGAACCATACAAAACGATATGCTCAAGGAATTCATTGCACAAAAGACATTCATGTGCCCTCCAAAACCCTCTATGAGGCTTATTACCGACACTGTTGAATTTGGCACAAAAGAGGTGCCCAGATGGAATCCTATAAGCATAAGTGGCTATCACATCAGGGAGGCTGGATCCACCGCTGTTCAGGAACTTGCCTTTACTTTAGCAGACGGTATCGCCTATGTAGAGGCTGCTCTCGAAAGGGGTCTTGCCGTTGATTCCTTTGCCCCGCGACTCTCATTCTTCTTTAATTCACATCTTGACTTTTTTGAAGAGATTGCAAAATATAGGGCAGCGAGAAGAATGTGGGCAAAAATCATGTCTGAGAGGTTTAAGGCAAAAGATCAGCGCTCAATGTGGCTCAGATTTCATACACAAACCGCTGGTTGTTCTCTTACTGCCCAACAGCCATATAACAATGTGATCAGAACCGCCCTTGAGGCCCTGGCAGCTGTGCTTGGTGGAACACAGTCACTCCATACCAATTCTCTGGACGAGGTTCTCGCACTCCCTACTGAAGAGGCAGCCACTATTGCGCTTCGCACCCAGCAGATAATTGCAGAAGAATCAGGGGTAGCAAATACCATTGATCCCCTGGGAGGATCATTTTATGTCGAACGTCTGACAAAAGATATGGAAGAAGAGGCCTTTGAATATATCAAAAAGATTGATGACATGGGAGGAATGGTAGCGGCAATAGAGAGAAACTATCCGCAATTAGAGATAGCGGATGCAGCCTATAAGTATCAGAAACAGATAGATAGCAAAGAAAAGACAGTAGTCGGGGTAAACAAATATATGACTGAAGAAGAACTTCCTGTAGAGACCCTTCAAATAGAGGCAGGATTAGAAGAAAAACAGATACAATGGACAAATCAGGTTAAGGATACAAGGGACAATAAAAAGGTAAAGAATGCATTGGAGAAATTAGGTGAATCCGCCCAACGAGATGATAATCTCATACATCCAATTATAGATGCAGTCAAAGAATATGCTACTGAGCAAGAGATTTGTGACGTGTTTCGGGAAGTCTTTGGAGTATACCGGGATCCCGGTGTTTATTAAAGAAAGTGCCGTAACTGCTCAGGTTCAACGTTCCGGGGTTCACGCCTGCCCGCCGGACGGCAGGCGGGGTTCTAGGTTAGACAGATAAAAAACGAGTTCGATTAACTGACGAATTCAGCGTTCATTCGGCTCTTTCAGTAGACCAGGCAGTCTTGCACACAAATCCGGAGCGAATTCTATGTTATCCAATAACTATGATGAAAATCATAAAGCAATTAATCCCGATTTCATCGGGAAACGGTGAACGGTGAACCTAACAACCTGAGTAGGCACTTTAAACTTCAGATAGTAGGAATATCGCATGAATCAAAAAAGGAAAATTAGGGTTTTAGTAGCAAAACCAGGTCTGGATGGTCATGATAGAGGCGCCAGAATTATTGCCAGGACATACAGGGATGCCGGTTTTGAGGTTGTTTATTCCGGGCTCCATCAAACTCCTGAAGAGGTAGTGCAGGCTGCGATCCAAGAAGATGTGGATATGATAGGATTATCATCTTTAGCAGGCGCCCATATGTATCTCTTTCCAAGAGTGATAGAGTTACTACAAGAGAAAGGTGCAGATGACATTGTGGTGTGCGGTGGGGGTATATTTCCAGAAGATGACATTCCTAAACTAAAAAGGGCGGGAATTAAGGAGTTGTTTACCCCGGGAACACCGTTAGATGAGGTTGTGAAATGGGTTGAGGAAAATGTGAAGCCCAGAGATTCATAACAGTAGGGACTATGGAGTAAAGAGTATCAAAACCCACAACTAAGTGCTTCGATTCACAAATACTATAACCTATTCTAATTAGTATAATCTTTGCGATTGCTCACTCAGCCCTTAGTCCCGAGTCAATAAATACGTCATCGAATTTATGAATCGAGGGACTAATTTTAGGCACTTTTAAGTTTAGTCACTTTAGGCATTTTTATAATGAGTATAGCTGAAAAAATTATATCCGGGGATATCAGGTCTGTTGCCAGGCTCATCAGGGATATTGATGATAATATCCCTGAGGCCAGAGAAATTCTTAAGGATCTTTATCCATCTATCGGGAAGGCATATGTAGTTGGTATAACTGGTTCACCTGGCGTAGGGAAATCTACATTAGTAGATCAGATGGTGACTCACCTTCGAGCTACCGGAAAAACCGTGGGTGTCCTTGCAGTAGATCCAACCAGCCCTTTCAGCGGTGGTGCCATATTGGGTGACAGGGTCAGGATGCAGCGTCACAGCATGGATGAAGGTGTGTTTATACGTTCAATGGCAACCAGAGGCTCCTTCGGGGGCATTACTCAATCGACAAGAAGTGCTATTGATGTCCTGGATGCCATGGGAAAGGACTGTATTATAGTTGAAACAGTTGGTGTCGGGCAGGATGAAATAGATATTGTTCGGAGCGCAGATACTACTATTATAGTACTCGTACCTGGAATGGGCGATGATGTTCAGGCCCTCAAGGCAGGCATCTTAGAGATCGGGAATATTTTTGTAATAAACAAGGCTGATAGAGAAGGAGCAGACAGGACGGTAAACGATATTCGGTTGATGATCGAGATGGATGAAAAAAGATATAAGGATGGGTGGAAGCCGCCAATTCTCACCGTTCAGGCGGTATTTGATAAAGGAATAATCGAAGTTCTGGATGAAATTGACAAACATCACAAACATTTGCAATCTTCTGCACAAATACAATCCATGCGTAAGTATGAAAAGGCCAGAAATGATCTCTCCGAGATGATAAAGGATAAAATCATTCATGATGTCTTTGACGAAATCATTAATTCAGGTGAGTTTGAAACCACACTCCAATCAATTGTAATGGGTGAAATCGATCCCTACACTGCCTGTGATACTATTGTTTCGAAAAAACTCAAAATAGGTACTACATAGTGGAAAACCCTGTTTCCTGGTGGGTTACCCAGATTATCTTGTTAGTTCTTGCTATTTTTTTTATAATTTTTGGTATAGACCTGCTTTATACCGCATATCAGCTTACTGAACCATTCTCATTTATTATGACATTCTTTGCCTCGAATTTTATTATACTTATCAGTGCGACTCTTCTTTTTAGTTTTGTTTATAAGATTGTGAGATATATAAGGAAAACAAAGGAAAAAGAAGGATAACACGTTATATTTAAAAGATTATAAGAGGATATCATGGCACATGCAAAAAAAGAAAAGCCTATGAGCAAACGATTAAAAGATATAAGGACTGAGAAAAAACTGAGTCTTGATTATTTAGCTAATGAGACAGGTTTCTCTATCGATTATTTATCCCGTATAGAGAAAGGGGCCATTATGCCTCCGGTTGCTACTATTTTACGGCTTTCAAGGGCCTTAGAGATAGATAGCGGTGTTCTCTTGAAAAAAGAGAGAGATGAAGCCGACAAAAAGAAAGTAGAGGGGTTTAGAGAAAGGACAGAGGCCTACAGCTATCAAACATTAACACCAGATGCTGTTCATAAACATCTCAAGGCCTTTAAGGTCTTTATAGATCCGGTTTCCGATCATAAATCGGTAAGTTACCAGCATGAAGGGGAAGAATTTATTTATGTTATTGCAGGAAAAGTTGAGGTTACCGTTGGGGATAACAAAACCGTATTAGATCCTGAGGATTCTCTCCATTTTAACTCATCCATCGTTCATAAGCTCAGAAATTTAAGTTCTGAAAAAGCAGAAATGGTGGTTGTACTCTATACACCTTAGATCAATTTAAAATTAGCAACACAAAATTCGCAACACAAAATTCGTAATTGCTCACAATCCTGTGGAAATTTATTGCTTTGTTAGGACATGGGTATCTTTTTTTGCTTATGCCCTTAAATATAACTTAAGATTAGTTGTCGTTTTCCCGACATGTCGGGAGATAATATAGACGGAGCATATGATTCTAAGGTCAAGTTGCTATTACCCAATTTTGAAATGACATGGCAAGGCACCCTATTAAGAAGGGCATAACAAAAAAAGACACCCATGTCCTTCCTTAAATTATTGAGCAGATACCAAAATTCGGCTTTTAATTTTAAATTGAGAATTGCTAATTGAAAATTGAGAATTGAAAATGAGCTATCAACTAAATGAAGAACAGAAGATGATCCAGGCTATGGTCAAAGATTTAGCTCGGGAGGCTATTCTCCCTACTGCTGCCGAGAGGGATAAAACGAAAGAATTTCCCATAGATATTATAAAACAAATGGGCGAACTTGGGCTTATGGGAATGACTGTTCCACCTGAATACAATGGAGCAGGCGTCGATACAATCAGCTATAGTTTAGCCCTTCAGGAAATTGGATATGCATGTGCCTCTACAGCCGTTATCATGTCTGTTCATAACAGTGTGTCCTGTGGTCCTATATACAGGTTTGGCTCTGATTTTCTGAAAGAAAATTATCTCAAGCCCCTGGCAGCTGGTGAAAAGCTTGGGTGCTTTGCAGTGACAGAACCAGGTGCAGGATCTGATCCGGCCAGTGGAAAATCAACGGCTAAAAAGGACGGAAATAGTTACATCTTAAATGGTACCAAGGCATGGATCACCAGTGGGAAAAATGCAGATGTTGTGGTAGCCACTGCCTATACAGACAAAGGTAAAAAACATAGGGGTATAAGTTCTTTTATACTGGAAAAAGGGATGCCTGGATTTATTGTAGGCCCTGAGGAGGATAAAATGGGTCAGAGGGCATCAGATTGTACAAGCCTGATATTTGAAGACTGTAAGGTCCCTGCTGAGAATTTGCTGGGTGAAGAGGGGCAGGGATTTATTATCGCAATGACCGCTCTGGATGAAGGAAGAATTGGTATCGCATCTTTATCCGTAGGACTCTCTCAGGCATGTTTGGATGCGGCAGTAACATATGCACAAGAGAGAGTGCAATTTGGCAGCCCTATATCAAAATTTCAAGGTATTCGCTGGATGATAGCCGATATGGCAGTGCAGATCGAAGCAGCAAGACTCCTCACATTCAATGCTGCATCCATGAAAGACAGAGGAGAAAAATTTACACGAGAGGCATCTATGGCAAAATTATTTGCATCTGAGACTGCCAACAGGTCTGCATATCAAGCAATTCAGATTCACGGCGGGTATGGATATAGCAAGGAATATCCCGTAGAGCGATACTACCGTGATGCCAGGGTATTAACTATCTATGAAGGAACCTCAGAGGTGCAAAGGATTGTCATAGCCAACAATACAATTGAATAGTAGACTTATAACCTTATTTGTTTTATTTTAGCTTCAAGACACTCTCCTTCCCTCAATTTTTTTGCTTCTACTTCAAGGATGTGCCGCAAGACCATGAAGGAAAGTAATGTCTTTCAAATTAATACCTTTCAATGAACCTCCATGCCCTGCGGCCACAACGAACCATGAAAGAGCTTTTTGTTATTTGCGACTCTTTAAATTAAGGATTTAGGATGCCTTTTTGTCCAGTTTCAAGTTTCCAGTTTCAAGTTTCTTTCAGATAAATCTCATTGTATAAATTAAAAAATCATGGTAAATAAACTTTCTTAAAATATTAATGTTAGTGGCTAATAAGAAAATAAACATGTAATGGCTGACCAAAATAAAAAACAAACCGCTTTGCTGTTATCCGCCAGATGGTGGACGGTATTGGCCATCATTATGATCATACCCTGCCTCCCTTTTACTCAGCTCATCGCACAAGAAAGGGTCAGGAAACCTGCCGTGGCTGGTTATTTCTACCCAAAGGATAAAGAAGAGCTAACAAAAACTGTTGATGATTTCATTTCAAAGGTCAAACATAAGCAAATGGACGGCAAAATCTTAGGCCTTATGTCCCCCCATGCTGGATATGTCTTCTCAGGTCAGGTAGCTGCATATTCTTACAGTCAAATCAAGGATAGACAGTATGATACAGTAATAATCCTTGGCCCAAGTCATCGTGTGTATCTCAAAGGTGCATCAGTAGGTAACTGGGATGCCTATGCAACCCCTCTGGGAAAGGTTACCGTAAATAAGGAAATGGTTAACGCCCTTCTCAGCATAGGGGAACCCTTTCATTTTGTTGAGCAGGCCCATATAAATGAACACTCTGTAGAGACACAGATCCCCTTTCTGCAAAAGGTCTTAAAAAAATTCGATATTGTCCCCATTGTAATGGGGCTCTCATCCCTCATTAATTGCAAAAAAATCAGCGAGGCCCTTGTAAAAATTGCGAAAAAAAGAAATGTCCTTTTTGTGGCTTCATCCGACATGTCCCATTTTCCAGACTACAGCAATGCAAATACTGTTGATCGAAAAACCCTTGCTCTTATAGAGGAAGGCAACCCTGATTTGGTGTTCAGCTCAGAAAAAAAGCTACTTAAAAAAGGAATCCCAAACCTCTCCACCACCCTTTGTGGGTTGAGTTCAGTGGTAACAGTAATGATGACTGTCAAACAATTGGGAGGAAATGCGGTAACGATACTTCACTATGCAAATAGCGGTGATATATCCATACATGGCCACAGAGAAACCCGACGAGTCGTTGGATATGGAGCGGTAGCCTTTTATAAACAATGATTCACTATTCAACCAGACACTAAGACACTAAGACTATTATATCATTCTTTGGATATCATTTTTATTAAGAAACATAATCATTTCTTTGTGCCTTGGTGTCTTTGTGGCTAAATAGTTACAAAAATGAATGAAAGGAAAAGAACTATGAACCCACTTGCGCAAGAATTAAATGAGAGTATCAAAAAAGCCAATCCGCATATATATGATATGCTATCGAGTAAAGGAAAAAATCTTTACTTTCCCAAAGGAATTCTCTCTCAAGGTGCTGAGGCCAAGGAAAAGGCATCTAAATATAATGCTACCATAGGCATCGCAACAGAAAATGGCGTGCCTATGCATCTTCCTTCTATTATGTCCTATATCAACTTACCGCCTCATCAATCACTTAATTATGCGCCATCCTTTGGCATACCTGAGCTCAGAGAGACCTGGAGAAAGATGTTGTTCTCCAAAAACCCCTCCCTCACTGATAAGAAAATAAGTCTACCAATCGTAACAAATGCCATAACCCATGGCCTATCTGTTACCGCTGAGATGTGGATCGATGAAAGTGATGTTATTTTGCTCCCTGATAAGATCTGGGGAAACTATACCCTGATACTAACGGTTTTGCATGGTGCACAGATCAAACAATACGGGCTTTTTTCATCACAGGGGGAATTCAACCTGAGCGGGTTTGAAGATACCCTTCAGGAAGAGGCTAAAAGAAGAGAAAAAATCGTCGTACTTCTAAATTTCCCTAATAATCCCACAGGATATACACCAACAAAGGAGGAAGGAAAAAGGATCGCGGAGATTTTACTTGATCTGGCAGAAAAAGGCACCAATGTTGTCGTGCTCTTAGATGATGCCTACTTTGGACTTTTTTATGATGATAATTCGATGAAAGAATCCCTTTTTGCATTACTTACCGGAATCCATCCGAGAATAATGGCCATAAAACTGGATGGGGGAACCAAGGAGAACTATATGTGGGGACTGAGGGTGGGATTTATTACCTATGGCGCTTTATTAAAGAGTAATTCCAAAAACTGCTATGATGCCTTGGAGAGAAAGACCGCTGGTGCTGTGAGGGGCAGCATATCAAACAGCCCTCATCTGAGCCAATCCATCCTCCTTGGCTCCCTTAATTCAGAAAATTACAAAGCAGAAAAAGAGGAAAAATTCACTATATTGCTAAACAGGGCAACCCGGGTCAAAGAGGTGCTGGCTAACAACAAATATAGGGAGGCCTGGGATGTATATCCTTTTAATTCAGGTTATTTTATGTGCCTCAGGTTAAAGAAAGTAAATGCTGAAGAATTACGACTTCATCTTTTAAACAAACACGGTGTTGGATTAATCTCTCTGGGTGAAACGGATATACGTATAGCCTTCTCCTGTGTAGAAATAGAAAATATTCAAGAGCTGTTTGATCTAATCCTTCAAGGGATTAAAGAGCTAAAAAAGTGATAAAGATTTATGCAAAACTAAAAAAAGGTCTTGCCTGATCACCTGGTGAAAATTTGTCACCTGGAAAAATCCTGAATCCAATGTTTACCTCTCTATCGATCAAATCCATCGTAGCTCTGGCCGGCTCAATATCAGTAAGGTTACCCATTATCCATGGGCCTTCATCGAGTCGAACAAGTGCGATAACATAAGGTACTTCATTCTGTCTGCCTTCCGGCGCAACATTTACAACGGTAAAGGTTACAATTTTGCCATGCTTACCGAGCTCAACAATATCCAGATCTGTTCCTCCACACTCCTGACATGTCATCTTTGGCGGCACGGTTATTTTGCCGCAACTTTTACATTTCAATCCCAGTAATTTTCCCCTGGTAAGGGCATTACTATAATCTTTAAATGTAAGTTTATATTCCACGTTTATCCTCCTTTACCAGCCTTTTTCCATAATCAGAGTGCAAATTACACCATCTCCTCCAAGGGTATCTGTGAGGCCGATCTTAGCTCCCTCAACCTGCCTCTCTCCATTCTCACCTCTCAATTGATGATATATTTCTATTACCTGAGATGCACCTGTTGCACCAATTGGATGCCCTTTTGACTTGAGACCACCGGAAATATTTATTGGAATCTTACCCCCTATCCTGGTTTCACCCTTTTCCCATCCTTCACCTGCATGGCCAAATTCAAAAAAGCCCAGGCTTTCGGCAGCGATCAAACTTGCTATCGAAAAACAGTCATGAAGCTCACATATATCAATATCAGCAGGACTAACACCTGCCAGATCATAGGCCTGTTTTGCAGATACTTCTCTTGCCTTCAGCCTGGGAAGGTAATCCTTTTGTGCGCTAAGCCTCCCTGATGAGGCTTGACCAATACCAGTGATATAAACAGGTTTATCTGTAATCTCTTTGGCCTTTTCTTCGGATACAAGCACAACGGCAGCCGCACCATCCGAAAAAGGACAGCAGTCTAATAATTGTAACGGTGTTGTAACCATAAACCCATTTAAGACCTTTTCTACACTTATTTCCTTTTGAAACTGGGCCTTTGGATTAGACACTCCATAATGGTGAGATTGTACGGAAACCTGAGCCATTTGCTCTTTAAGTTTTTCAAGAGGGACACCGTATTTCTTTGAATAAAGATGGGCGAGCATTGCAAACATTCCGGGAAATGTTAATCCAGAAGGATACTCATAATGGCTGTCTGTAAACATTGCAAATGTCCTCGTTGCCAGAGAGGTTCCCATACTCGCGGCCCTTTCAACACCACCTACAAGAACTGCATCATAGTAGCCGGAGGCAACCCAGATGAATGCATCTCGTACAGCCAATGAAGATGAGGCACACGCACCCTCAAAACGTGTGGCCGGGATATAAAAGGCTCCGATGTCATTGGCCGCATATGACTGCAACATAGCCTGCCCCTCGGAGAAATCACCAAGACAATTGCCGAGATACAGGGCCTGGATATCTTTTGGCTTTAATGTAGCCTCATTAATCGCATCCATGGCTGCTTCCGAAAATAGCTCTACAGAGGTTTTCTCGGTAGCAAAGGTAAATGGTGTATGTCCTGTTCCTACTATTGCCACTTTTCTCAATTTTCTATTTCCTCCTTTCAAAAACAATTCTAATGGAACATATCAAATAAAAAATGTTAAAGCAACCCTTTTCACCTCCACATTTATTACTACCAAGTAGCTAATAAACTGGCCTTTTTGGTTGTCTCTTTCAATCGTAACGCAAGAGTTTTAATTAAGCTCTTTTTAACCCCAAGAAAAAATAGCCAGGAACCTTACTTTTTCACTGATCTTATTATGGCAACTTCATTGATAGTGCTCCCTGAAGGAAGTCGAAACCCGATTTTCAGCTGATTTCCAGGCTTATGGCTCAAATTCATAGCATTTCCCGCATTCACCTCAATCCTTACACCCATAGGGTTTATATCCTTGATAACACCATGTAAGTTTACTTGAGATGAATGAGTTGCTGAACAGTAACTACATTCCTGATCACAATTT
>JAFDHR010000545.1 GCA_019308645.1 Deltaproteobacteria bacterium | reverse complement strand
CTACAGGGATGAATGGCGAGGTGAACCGCGCCGTAGCTCCAAAAGCGAAGGCGGGTTGGCTTCGGCGCAATTCCGCTTTGATACCCCGCAGCTTGCTGCGGGGAGCTTCATTTTTTAGCAGGCATAGAACTTATTGCCTCAACAGTAAACTCGCTTATATCTTCAGGTAAGTCGCCAAAAACAATCATAAAAGGAATAGAAGCATTTGGAGAAATATTTGTATTTACCTTATTTTTGATAAATTTATTGATTAAGCGATTATTTATCTCCACCATAGATAGGGATAATATTTCCTTATCACTAATTAGGTTACCAGCATAGACAAGCTTGCTTTTAACGACCTTTCCTTTGGAATCAAGAATATTTGATCTAACCCTGATAAAGCTCCTTTTATCCGGGTAATTATTTGTTATTGAACCTTTCACTATGAATAATTTACCTGCCTTCTTAGAGTCTACAAAAGAGCCTTTTAAATCAGCAGGGTCTCTGTTAATAGAGAGTCTTTTATTCCCCATATCAAAGACCTGTTCTTTAGATAGGGGTCTTTTAAATGAAGGAAAGTATTCAAAGATAAGGTCTGGTTTAAACACGTACAAGGCAGCTGCAGCCCCAACAAGGATGAGCACTATTAACAAAATTGTGATCCATACTGCTGATCTGCGCCGTTTTTTAATAATAGGCTGAGGTTTTGCCAGCGTTTTTTCCTCTTGTATCTCTTCTCCTCTTTCCCCCTCCTCTTTAGCCAGGATTTTTTCCTCAACTTTTGCTGCTCTATCCATCGCCTTGTCAATATCTGCCTCTGCCTCTGCCTCCTCCTCCTGTAACAAGCCAGAGTCTAACTGAAATATGTCTTCAAAAGAAATTGCTCCTAATCCCTCTTCTTCCTCTCCCTGCCCAATTCCCTCCACAGCCTCTGTGATAATTGTTTTGTCGACATCTGGCAACACATCTTCCTCTTTAGGGATCTCTTCTGTGGGCATTAACCCCGGCTCTTCTATCCTATCCCTTGAGACTTCTTTAATCGCAGGCTCTTCTTTTGGCGGGAAGGCGATAAATACATGTTTACAAATAGAGCATTTAGCCTTTGAACCAGCTTCTTTAAGAAGATTCTCTTCAAGGTTAAATTTAGCGTGGCATTTTTCGCATTCGATTATCATTTTTATTCTCCTTCAATTAAGCCCTTATCTCTAAGCCAAGGATATAAGGTAGATATCGAAATTTTTCATTATAATCCAGGCCATAGCCAACCATGAAACCTTCCTTAATCTCAAAGCCCCAGTAGTCTACTTTTATTTCTTTCTCCCTCCGATCAAGCTTGTTGATTAATGCACAGATCTTAATAGATTCTGGTTCTTTTTCTTTAATATGTGCAACCAAAAAGGACAATGTTGATCCTGTATCAATAATATCTTCAACAATTATTACTGGTTTCCCTTTAACCGGCAAGTCAATATCCTTTGAAAATGTAATTTTACCACTTGACACATCTTTTGATCCGTAACTGGCTAATCTAACAAAATCTATTTTTAGTGGTATGGAAATTTCCCTGACAAGGTCAGAAGAAAAAATAAAGACACCATTTAATACACCTATCAGGATAGGCTCACGATCCTGGTATTCATTACTGATGTCCTGGGCAATCTTTTTAACCTGCTGCCGAATCTCTTGCTCTGTAATTTTTCTTAATATTCTATAATTGTTATGTAGTGGCTTGATTATTTTAGTCCTGAAAGGTACCCTGGTTTTCGTGCTCTAAAGTGAACTAAAGCTAAATTGTACCAGTACCAGAGGTAGTGGTTTAAACCGATTAATTAATTAAAATGCATATTGAAAATTCAAGCAAATGTCAACTAATATTCAAAATATTGATAAGTTATGACTTATAAAAGTAATGATGAGCCTAATCTATAAAATATTTTAGCTTACGTTCTTGTTCCTTATATCTTGCTTTAATCTCTTCAATGTTTTCTTCTTGACAACAAAAAGTCTCATAGTTAATATCATTTCGCTAAAATTTATAGTAAATTGGTAATTGCTCAAAATCCTGTGGAAATTTACTGCTTTTTTAGCAGTTACGTAAATCGCTTCTTTACATGAGGCCATAAAAGAGGTTTTAGATGGAAAATGCACTGAAAATAACCAAGGTAGAATCCTATATTATATCCCTCATGGGCAAATTCCCTGTTCTTTCTTATTATGCCAATACGAGAGGATGGTCTTTTTTAATAACCTGGGGACATAGGTTGGCGGGACTGACACTTGCTGGTTATATGTTCGCTCATATTTATACGCTGTCTTTACTGTTTAGCCCCGCAGGTTTGATATTTCATTCTTTGAATGGTGGAAGATTAATCCTCTATGAGCTCTTTCATGTAAGAGCAGAAGAGATAGTGATACGTTTCATGATTGTTCTGGGACTTATCTATATTTTTATCGTGGGGTTTTTCTTTATAGAGGAGGCTCAGCAAATATCTGCTACCCTATTTTGGTCTATCACTGTTGCTATTAGCTTAATTACACTTTTTATTGTCCTTTTTAAAGTCTGGCCGACCGGTAATTCCATCCTTTGGAAGCTACAGCGGATTACCGGGGCATTCATGTTTCCCATGCTAATAGGGCACATGCTATTCATGCATATGACCTATCTAACAGGCCATGAGAGTAAAACCATCTTAATAAGAATGCAAAGTCCCTTTATAAAAGGGATTGATTTTGTTTTTATCGTTTTCCTGCTCTTTCATGCAGGCTATGGTATATTCAGTATCTTTGCCGATTACATAAAGCCAGGGCCCTTACTTAAATCTTTAGCATTCCTTATTATTATTGTTATGGCTATATCTGCCTTTTTTGGCATAAGAATTGTTGTCGCTTTATAGAGGAGAAAGTAATGGGGAAAAAATTGACTATAGATTCTACCCTCAAGTGTGATGTCCTGGTTATTGGCGCTGGTGGAGCAGGCCTGAGAGCTGCCGCTCAAATTAGTGAACTCAGACCAGGGACAAAAATAATAGCACTTACAAAGGTAGTCAGCCCGCAAAAATCCCACACAACCACAGCCCAGGGAGGCATGGCCGCAGTCGATCCAAAGGATTTAGAGGATAGACCGATATTTCATATGTTTGATACATGGAAGGGCTCAGATTGTTCTGCCGACCAGAACGTGATCAAAAAGGTCTGTAATATGGGCTGGGAACAGGTAGTCTGGCTCGAGAGACATGGCATGCATTTTAGCAGGACAGGGGAAGGCAGAATCGCAAAAAGACCCTTTGGCGGGCATATGTTAAACTTCGGAGAAAAAAAGTCATTTAGGGCATGCTATGAGGCAACCAGAACCGGTAAGGGCATAATGGACACTGTCTGGGATGAATCCCTTAAATATGGGGTAGACTTTATTGGCCAGTGCATTGCAACAGAACTGCTTTTTGAACGCGATAAATGTATTGGAGCCATTATCTTTAGATATCCTGAGGGTAAATTCCTTGCTATCCTTGCAAAGGCCACGATTGTTGCAACAGGCGGTAAAACAAGGATGTATCAGGTAAGCACTAACTGTAGAGGAAATACCGGTGACGGCCTTGTCCTGGCCCTTAACGCAGGCCTTCCGCTTATGGACCTTGAGGCGGTTCAGTTTCATCCAACAGGTATAATTGGGCCTGGTATATTAGCCAGCGAGGCACTGAGGGGAGAGGGTGCCATACTCAGAAACAAGGATGAAGAGCCATTTATGGAGCGCTATGCGCCAAGTGCTAAAGACCTCGCACCCCGAGATCTTATATCCCGGTCAATTATTACAGAGATTCGAGAGGGAAGGGGCATTTTTAATGAGGCTCATAATGCTCACCATGTATGGCTGGATCTGAGACATCTGCCTAAAGAGGTTCATGAGAAAAAGATCCAGGAAATAGAGTCTTTTTTCAGACGATTTGCTGGTGTTGATCCTGAAAAAGAACTTTGCCCTGTTACACCTACCGCTCACTA
>JAFDHR010000050.1 GCA_019308645.1 Deltaproteobacteria bacterium | reverse complement strand
CAAAAAACCGGAAAAAAGAGGGCTTCCAAAAAAATACTTGACATTCTACATAGCAGGAATTTCCTTTTTTAGACAGGATAGACGGGATGTTCTGGATATAAAGAATATAAAAAATCTTGTTAATCCTGTCAATCTTGTCAAAAAAATTCCCCGACATGTCGGGGCTAAGTTCACGTGATGTGAGAAAACGCTTGAAATGCTCGAAGATGAGATTAACGCTCTGCCACCACTTGGCAGGGTAAAAAAGATGAAAATGAGAAGCAAAATTAGAAGACAAATTAATCGGCTTTCAGGATTAAAAAATCCGACTGCAGAGAGGTTCCTGCCCGACGTTATTTTTAGCCAGGAAAATAAGGCTGCACCTATATTGCAATACCAGGAAGGAGAGAAGAATGACATCATCTCTTGGTGAAAAAGCAAGCATGAAGGAAAAGGGACTACGGTATCACCTTTTGATCATTGAATTCTTAGTTGTGGTCATACCTTTTGTTATTCTTTTCTACATTTTTTACGCAGAGAAGGCCTTCTTGAAATCTTCCCAGATGATCCTTATCGCCTTAACGCTCCTTCTCATTCTAGCTGGCTTAATTATCCTCCGGCGGATTTTCGATAGATTCTCTCTGGTTGCGATCTCGCTCAAGAATGCCGAGGGGGGTGAGAAGGCATTAGTAAGGATGCAGCAAGATACGGCCGAATTGCAGGAGATCGCAGGCTCCTTTAACAATCTCATGAACAGATTGGAGGAGACAACCAGTGAGTTACAACACAGGGTCTTCGAGCTGTTTACCATCAAAGAGCTTACTGAAGTGGCGGGCAGAAGTTTAGATATTGAGGAGTTGCTGAATATGCTGTTAGAAAAGGCCATGGCTGTTTCTAAGGCACAAATCGGCTCCGTGCTCATGGTAGAATTTGATAAAAACCGGTTTCGTGTGGTAACCACCAGAGGGTTGGAACCGGGACCTAGAAAGGGCTCTCACATAAATATCAACGACACTCTACTGCAGCATATCGTATCTGAGAAAAAACCTCTCCTCGTGCAGGACATTGAGTCCGATCCGCGGATACACAAAGTGAACGACCTTAAATACGGAGCACCTTCCTTCTTGAGTATGCCGATTTTCATAAGGGAAGACCTGGTAGGGGTCTTGAATCTTTCCCATAAGCAGACCCAGCAAGTCTTTGATTCACACGATGAGCACATTGTATCCATCATGATCGGTGAGATCGGCTTTGCCTTGGAAAATGCCCGCCTCCATTTACAGGTTGTGGAACATGTGAAGAACCTTGAACAGACGACAGTTGAACTGACAAACGCCAATGATCAATTGCGACAGGAGATCACTGAGAGAAAACAGATAGAGGTGGAGCTAGAAGATACCAATAAATTTTTAAAAAATATCCTTGGCAGCTCTTCCTCTATTTCCATCGTCTCTACCGATCTTGAGCAGAATGTTCTGTTCTGGAATAAGGGAGCTGAGAACATATTCGGGTACAAGGCAGAAGAGATAGTTGGTCGACAAAAAATAGATATACTATACCCAGATGACGAAACGAAAGAGATAGTTAATGAAATCAGATCACTGATTGCGAAAGATAAAAAGAATATGAGTAAGGAGGTGAAAGAGATCACAAGAGAGGGGCGTACCCTTTGGGTCAATTTGAATTTAACCCCAAGCTTTGATGAGAGAGGCAATGTGATGGGAATCCTGGGTATTGGAGAAGACATCACTGAGCGGAAGGAGATGGATGAGTCGCTTCGGGAGAGCGAGGAGAAATATCGTACCATCCTCGAGAGTATTGAGGAAGGCTACTTCGAGGTTGACCTTACCGGGAACTTCACCTTTCTCAACGACGCATTGTGTAAAATATCTGGATACACCCGTGATGAGCTACTGGGCATGAACAACCGACAGTATACCGCTCCGGAGACTACCAAAAAGATGTATCAGATCTTTAACCAAGTCTACCGGACAGGAAAACTTGCACGAGTAATGGACTATGAAATCATTACAAAAGATAGGAGTACAAAAATCCTCGAGATGTCTGCATACCTTATACAAGGCTTGGAAGGTGCGCCCATTGGGTTCCGGGGTGTGGTGCGCGATGTCACCGAGCGCAAGGAGGCAGAGGAGGAAAAGAAGACACTTGAAGCCAAGCTCCAATACGCCCAAAAGATGGAAGCTCTCGGCACCCTAGCAGGGGGAATTGCCCATAACTTCAACAACCTGCTTATGGGTATCCTGGGAAATACCACCCTCATGCTTTTAGGGACAGACTCCGGTCATCCGCATTATGAAAAACTCAAGATAATTGAAAAACTTGTTGATAGCGGATCCAAACTGACAAAACAGCTCCTGGGGTATGCGAGGAAAGGACGGTATGAGATCAAGCCCCTCATCGTGAACCGTCTAATAGAAGAGACCTCTGAGACCTTTCGCATAACCAAAAAGGATATCACCGTTCACCGAGAACTTGCAAATAATTTACACGTTGTACAGGCAGACCAGGGCCAGATTGAGCAAGTTCTGTGGAACCTCTATGTGAACGCCGCAGATGCCATGTCAGTAGGGGGAGAGCTCTTCTTGGAAACCAGGAATGTTACCTCTCACGAGATGAAGGATAAGCCGTATAAGGTAAAGCCGGGAAACTATGTCCTGGTAACGGTGAGAGATACCGGTACAGGCATTGACAAAAAGACCATGGAGCGAATCTTTGAGCCGTTCTTCAGCACAAAGGGTCTCGCCAAAGGCACTGGCCTTGGGCTCGCCTCTGTGTATGGCATGGTAAAGGCCCATGGCGGATACATCGATGTAGAGTCGAAAAAGGGTCGAGGGAGCACCTTCAACATTTACCTCCCTGCATCAGAAAAGCAGGTCCTGGAGAAAAAGGTAACCCAGGGGAAAATAGAAAAGGGTCATGAGACACTTCTTTTAGTTGATGATGAAGAGATGATTCTCGAGGTAAGTCGGGAGATACTGGAGATTTTAGGTTATACAGTGATCCAGGCCCAAGGAGGCAAGGAGGCCATCGATCTCTACAGAGCAAACAAGGATAATATAGATATGGTTATCTTGGATATGATTATGCCGGACATGGGTGGAGGAGAAACCTATGACCAGCTGAAAGCAATCAACCCTGAGTTGAAGGCTCTCCTTTCAAGTGGCTACAGCATTGATGGCCAGGCAAAAGAAATATTGGAGCGAGGGTGTGATGGGTTTATTCAGAAACCATTTAATATGAAAGAGCTGTCCGGAAAGATACGGGAGATTTTGGATAAGAAATAATATTATTAATTTCTGTTTTCAGTGAAAAGAGGAGCATCCTACAGGATCCACCTGAAAATTTCACAATACGATCGCTAGTCAGAAGTTCCCCCGGCCTTTGAGAATATCGATTACTTCATCTAATAATAACCTCACCTTTGCCTATAAAAAAAATCAAAACCAGGCCTGTGATATTTTTCCAATATCTTCAATCTCCACAATGTTGTGCGGAAAAATATCCAAGACTGGCTCGGGTTTTAGCTGCATGATATTAAAAATCTAAAAGGAAGGGTATTATAATAGAACATTTTTTACAATGATTTTGCTAAGGGAATTTAGCCTTCCTTCCAAAAGGAATTCCCAGTTTCCTCATTTTCTTGCGTAGTGTTGAGGGGTTGATATTTAATAGGTAAGCTGCTCCCTGTTTCCCTCCAACTCTGCCGCTCGTCATATCCAAAACTCGGCGTATGTGCAGGGATAAAATCGCATCCAGTGCCAATGAATCTCGACCTTGATTATCACGGTGAAGTATAGTTTCCTTCCCCTGCTCATAGCTACGTTTGGGTTTTAACGGAGTCTGGAAGTCGTTAAAGGAAAGGGGCTCGCCCCTGCTGAGGATAAGAGACCGCTCAACCAAGTTTTCCAGTTCCCGTATGTTACCCGGCCAGAAATAGCCCGTGAGTCGTTCAAGTGCCCTAGGAGTAAGCGTCGGTGTTCCCCTTAGGTCCATCTCCCGGGATTTCTTCTGAATAAAGTAATGGACAAGGGATGGAATATCTCCCCTCCTATCCCGCAAGGGCGGTATTGCAATCGGGAAAACATTGAGCCGGAAGTAGAGGTCATCCCGGAATTTCCCCTCAGTTATCATGGCCTCAAGATCACGGTGCGTTGCGGCAATTACCCTGATATCAACCTTGATCTGTTCGGTTCCTCCCACCCTCTCGATCTCCTTTTCCTGAAGAACCCTCAAAAGCCTCACTTGAGCATCGGGTTGGAGCTCCCCTACCTCGTCTAAAAATATCGTGCCACCATTGGCCCGTTCGAAGCGTCCACGCTTCCGGGAAAGAGCACCGGTAAAGGCGCCTTTTTCATGGCCGAAGAGCTCACTGTCTATTAGGTTCTCGGGGATAGCCCCGCAGTTGACCGTAATGAATGGGGCGTCTTTTCTCGGAGATAGGTTGTGAATAGCGTTGGCTATGACCTCCTTGCCCGTGCCGGTTTCTCCTAAAAGCAGGACCGGGCTGGAAAGGGGTGCCACCTGGAGCACCATCTCCATCACTCTACTCAGTCCGAAATCCGCGCCGATAATCTCCTCCCCTGCAATCTGTCGCAATTCGCTGTGAAGGAATCGGTTATCCTCGGCAAGGAGCTCCTTGAGCTCGAGCAGCTCTTGATACCTGACGCTGTTAGACAGGGCTATGGTAAAAGGCTCCCTGAGCAGTGATACCAGGTCGGCGTGTTCCATGGTGAAGGCGCCGCTCTGCTTTGAGATAAAGGTCACTCCTCCTACGATATCCCCATCTACGATAAGACGAAGTACCAGAAGCGAAGCGTCCTTTTCCAGCAGGCCCTTGGATATCCAGGGCCTGGCCGTAGGATGCATCTCTGCCCTGTCAACGACAGGGGTCTCCTTGTCGGGACGCACCACGAAGGTGCGTATGTCTGGTGGAATAGTGACGGTGAGGTTGAGCAATGAGCTGCCTTCGGCTGATGCCCTGGCAAGGGCTGCGTGCTCGCCCCTCTCTGGACGGTAGTGTGTTAAAAACACGCTATCTGCAGGGAGATAGTCCCTGAGATACAGAAAGCTCTCGTACAGAAACGTTTCAACATCGAGACTTCCGCAGATGCGAATAGTGGCCTCGCGAAAGAACTCATTCTCGTCAATATGCATGGTTTCTCCCTGTTTGCGAATTAATTGTCCTATAGGCCACTTTATATCTAAAATGTACCATAGTCAATTTAAAAAACGTACTATAGGATACTTTAACGCATGCTTAAATTATAACTAATTGATTTTACTATATAATATATTTTGGCATGTTTTATGCTATTTAAAAAGACAAACAGGGAAAAGGAGAGAAAAATTATGAGATGGCTGGAAACGATCAAGGTGCAATCAGCGACAGGTAAGGAGGAAACTACTGAAAACGAATTAACGATATTGGTACGTGAGGTTCGGAAAAATACTGACCGTCAAGGGCTGCGGGAGGCTACAGTTTCGAGCCATGCATCAGTACCCGGATATTTTGCTCTGCGGCTATTTTGGGATACCGATGATCTGCAAGCCAGCGGAAGTATTTTAGGAATGAACCTCGCTCAAAGCCTGAAGGTTTTCGGCCTTGTAGACCACTCCGTGTGGATCGAAGGCAGTAAAATGAAGGGAGGTGAAGAAAATGTGCAGTAGAAGAAAATATCGATCTAATCTTGAGACATCAAACATAGCCTATTGGATGATTCGCGTGATGCATGATAACCCCATTCTTCCACTGGTGAGAAATCCGTACAAAATCTTGAACGCCGCCGGGCTCAAGAAAGGCCAAAAAGTAGTTGAGGTGGGTTGCGGACCAGGCTTCTTTACTATACCCGCTGCAAAGATAGTGGGAGATGAGGGCCACGTGTATGCAGTCGATATCCATCCACGTGCAGTAGCCAGGGTGAAGAAAAAAGTCGAAAAAGTGGCTTTAAAGAACGTTACACCTATGTGTATCAACGCATCGAATACCGGGCTACCAGGTGGAAGCGTTGACCTTGCGTTTCTCTTTGGCCTTCGCTACATCGCAGGCGGACTTGAAAGTGTGATCTCCGAGCTCCATCGAGTTGTAAAGCCCGGAGGAATCATCTCTTTTGAAAAGACCAGGGGCTCGGAGGCGGAATTGATTGAAGAAGTCAAGCGAGGAGGATTTACCTACACAGAAAAGCAGGGACGAATCTTCTTATTTAAAAAGAAGGGAGAATAGTATCATGAAAAAAATTTCCAGAAGAATTTTTTTCAAGGCAACGGCGTTACTGGGTGTCACACTCGCCATAGGAAAATATGTGAGCGGAAAAACACTGAGCTTTACAGATCTAATAAATCCTGCCCATGCGACGCAAGGAGGAGCGAAAAAGGTGGTTCCCGCGGTGAGTGATGTGGATGCGCACTCCCAGTGTGGGATGAGGGTGGGCGTACAAGGCGGTAAAGTAATGAGTATCGGTGGCGATCCCACAGACCCTGAGAGCAAGGGCCAGCTCACTGTGCGGGGCAAACACATGAAAGAGATTCTCTACGCGCCCGATAGGCTACAATACCCTATAAAGCGGGTTGGTGCACGAGGGGAGGGAAAGTGGAAGAGAATCTCCTGGGATGAGGCCCTCACTACCATTGCGAACAGACTTCAAGATATTAAGAAGCAGTACGGCCCCGAGGCGATAGACTTCCATCACGGCCACTACCACAGCGGCGATATCCTCGGTGCATATCTCGCAAGACTCGCAAACCTCATCGGCACACCGAACATAACCAACCCAAGCCACGTGTGCCATCTTCCACGGGTATTTTTAGGGTTCAACTATGACCTCTGAGCGGTGGTGCCGCCCGATGTAGCGCACACCAAGTGCTTACTTCTGTGGGGCGGTAATCCCGAGGCCACCAACAAGCCCCAGGGAATCGCCATCAAGGAGGCTCGAAAGAGGGGCATTAAGCTGATCGTAATCGATCCCCGGGTGACATCCTATGCAAAAAAGGCCGATTTCCACGCCCAGCTAAGGCCAGGCACCGACGGGGCACTGGCACTGGGTATGCTGCATGTGATCATCAAAGAAGGGCTCTACGATCGGGAGTTCGTGAAGAAGTGGACTATAGGGTTTAAGAAACTGGAGAACCATATTGAGCAGTACTCCCCTGAGAAGGTAGAGAAGATCACCTGGGTTCCCGCGAATACAATCAGGGAGATCGCCCGGATGTATGCCAGTACAAAGCCGGCATGCATCAGCCCTCGGAATGCCCTCGACCAGCACACCAATACCTCGGTTGCGATCCGCGCCATCGATATTCTGATGGCGATCACAGGGAATCTGGACGTAAAGGGTGGAAACATTATCATCATACCTATCGTGATGGGGCTCGAGGACATCAAGCTCTTCGACAAGCTCCCAAAGGAAACGGCGAATAAAAAGCTCGGGGTTCATAAATGCCTCTACTCTAAGATCTCAAAGGCCTGGCCTGCCGCTCACACGCCCTCTCTGTGGGAGGCCATACTCTATGGTGATCCCTATCCCGTGAAGGCCATGGTGGTAATGGCCTCAAATCCAAGGCTTACTTGTGCAAACACCAACGTCGTGGAGAACGCCTTGAAAAAACTCGATTTTCTCGTGGTAGCAGACCTCTTTATGACGCCAACGGCTGAGCTCGCCGATATCGTGCTCCCTGCATGCACCTTTCTCGAGAGGACCCGGTTTGTGACCTATGATACCCATGCAGACCACTCCTGGAACGTCCATTCCCGTATCGCGCTTAGCCCCAAGGCGGTGGAGCCGTCAGGGGAGTCGCGGTCTGACTGGAAGATCATCTGTGAGCTGGGACGAGCGATGGGCTACGGGGAGTACTTCCCATGGAAAACTGAAGAGGAGGCCATCGATCATGTACTCACGCCGCTCGGCATCACCTGCGAGGAGCTGATGGAACACCCGGAGGGGATCATCATGTCTGTTCCGCCGTTTCTCTATACCAAGTTCAAGGGCGTCTTAGGCACGATCATACGAAAGGCGCTTAAGGTGGCGGTCTTTAGGGACTACCCTGATATGTACAGAAAATATGAATCCAAGGGATTTATGACCCCTTCCAAAAAGGTGGAGATTTACTCGGAGCGGTTGGAGAAACTCGGCTACGATCCCCTGCCGACCTACTGGGAGCCTGCAGAGAGCCCGGTGTCACAGCCTGCTCTGGCGAAAGAATATCCCTTGATACTGATCGCGGGAACCAAACTGGAGATGTACACCCACTCCGAGATGCGGAACATACCTGGACTTCGAAAACTATTTCCAAAGAATCTCTTAGAGGTGAATCCAGAGACGGCTGGAAAGCTCGGCATCACAGATGGTGATTTTCTAAAGATTTCATCGCCAAGGGGTAGAATCAGATGTGCGTCTTATATAACCGATCGCATTGATCCACGAGTAGTGCACCTTTATCATGGATTTAAAGAGAGCAACTGTAACCTGTTGACCGATCATAAGGCCTTTGATCCCATCACAGGATCAACGGGACTGAAATCGCTGTTGTGTAAGATAGAAAAAATATGAAATAGAGGAAAATTTAAACAAAGGAGGTATTACAATGGAATACGGGAGTAATTTTATTGGCCTATTTGCCCTTTCGAGTGCAATCTGTTGTCATCTTATCTCAAAGGCACACTTTGCAGTCACCAAGAGTTGGATAACCAATAAATGGTTTTGGACTGGGCTCTTCGGAAACCTGCCCGCATTGGTGGCCTTTTTAGGGCATGTGCTTCTTTCTCGAAAGCAGTAATCATAAACTGTCCCCCTGTTGTATTGTATACATTCGAGAAAGAGTTGACGCAGATAGATTCATGAGCGATGTCGACTGCAACTGTCCGGCAAGCCACTTGAGCAGTATCTTCTCCCTGGTCCTCTCCTCTGTCCTTTTCATAAAGTGGGAGACCTCTTTACCTTCCTCGGGCTCTTTGAGCAGCTCTTGCACCAGTTCAATGGCGCCTCTAAGGATCATCAGGCCTATGATTGCTGACGCTACCGCATCGGCATGGTAAAGCCAGGTGGCATTCCAGAGCTGCGCGAAGAAAGAAAGCAGGATCCCTCCGCATACCAACAGCGAGGTCCAGAAGTGGTTGCGCGCATCCACCGCCTGACACATGATGGCAAAATTTGAGCGCTTCGTTCCCACGAGGTACTGGTAAGAGGAGAGCCCCAGCATGATGAGACCACATATCCCCGACACCAAAAAGGCAATCAGTCCCTCTTGTATGGGCCCCGGATGGATGATTTTATGAAAGGTCGCCAGGGCTACCCCGCCCACTGACACGAACATGGTGATTACGATGAAGACAGAAACAAGCTTATCCCTGTCATATTTGATGCCCAGCCAGACAAGGAGCGACGAGAGGGTATCCACGCGTTGTCGATCCCATCAGCGGTGAGCCCGGCCGATCGAGAGAGAAAGCCAACGCTGAGCTTCAGCACACTCAGAATCACATGGGCCACCAGGGAAAAGAGGGAGGCCATCTCAGGGGAGAATACCCACTTCATGAACGCGGGGATTACCCTCTGCATATGCTCGGCGATTTCCCTGCCGCCCGGGGTCAGGTGATATCGACCGTCTCTTTCCTCAAGGACATTCTTCTCAATAGCCTTGCGCAGATTTTCCTCCAGCTCCAGTTGTGCCGTGCCTATTCCATGGGCATGTCGCCCCATTCCCATGCGATTCAAGAAGTCTCTGATCTCATGGCGGCTCATGGACCTATCCAAGAGCTCAATCAGGGTTGCCCTAAATGTCCCGGGAAAGTCGTGCATGACATGGTGCATTTCCTTAGAGTTTTTCCAGTGCACTGTTTGTTCACGCCTGTGACGGAAGATGGAAAATTTGATAATGTCTTTGGGCGTTAATTCCTGGGCGATCTGTTCTTGTTTTTTTGATATCTTTGGAGCAGCTTTGTTATTCATATTAAGGTTTTTTTTGAGATGATAGGTTACACGATATTTGATCAATTAATCATGTTTTGTCTATATCTTCTGCATTTATAAATACTTTGCCACTTTTGGCCTATCTTTCTTTGACGCCAGCAGGATTGGGGTGGATATTATATAAAAAAGTATCGAAGTCGAACTTATAGGGAAGGCGCGCAAACGATTAATTGATTTATAAGAACTCGTTTTTGTTTGCGCTAAGTGCAGGGGAATAAGGATTGAATGTTACGAAAGGGTGGCAACACTTAAGCCTGCTGAACGGCCTGAACTATCAAAGATCATTGCAAGGAACGTTCATATCTTTTCCGCCTCCTCTTTGCTCATTTTAAAGGTATGTTCTTCTCCAGGAAATACCCCGTCTTCTACCTCTTTTTTGTACTCTTTCAGGGCATCAATTATCATTGG
>JAFDHR010000049.1 GCA_019308645.1 Deltaproteobacteria bacterium | reverse complement strand
ATTGCATTGGACGGCCATGCAAGAATTCAAAAGGCTAGGCGTTAAACGCTATGATTTCGTGGGTGTCCGGATCAACCCTGATAAAGGATCAAAACAAGAGGGCCTAAAGATGTTTAAAGAACGATTTGGAGGTAACCTCCATCAGGGGTATATGTGGAAGTACCCTATCAATCGCATGAAGTTTAGCGTATACAATCTAGCTGTTCGTTTATTCAGAGGGGGAGATATTGTAGATTATGAAGGAAGAAGATCGTATGGTACCAGTAAAGTCCAATCAAAATAGTTTTTTAATCGGACTCCATGATATGATTCTGGTGACGGGAGCCAATGGTTTCCTTGGTTCAAAAGTGGTTAGTACATTGCTATCTTATGGTTTTCAAAAGATTCGTTGCCTTATTAGAGATAAAAATAAATCTGAAAAACTTCTAAGGGAGCTCGGGGACTTCCACAGGGAGAGAGTAGAAGTAGTAATGGGTAATCTTTTATCTAGAGAAGTATGTGAAGTGGCGGCAGAAGGAGTTTCTCTGGTTTACCATCTTGCCGCAGGTGTTGGGAAAAGTTTTCCCGACTGTTTCCTAAACTCGGTTGTTACTACAAGGAACCTGCTAGATGCTGCCATAGGGGCAAGAACGATAAAACGATTTGTCAATATTAGTTCCATCGCTGTTTATTCATGCGAGGACCTTTCTAGCGGGGACAGGTTAGATGAGACCTGCATGGTCGAAAATGAGTTCATGGAAAGGTATGAGGCATACGTTTTTGGGAAGGCAAAGCAGGACGAAATCGTGAGAGATTATGGAATAAAATTCAACCTCCCTTATGTAATTGTGCGGCCAAGCGTTGTGTTTGGTCCAGGGAAAGCAAAAATAACCGACAGGATTGGTACCGATACATTCGGGCTCTTTCTCCATTTGGGCTTAGGTAATAGAATCCCGATGACGTACGTCGACAACTGCGCCGAGGCCATTGTTTTAGCAGGGCTGAAAAGAGGCGTCGGGGGGGAGACTTTTAATATTGTAGACGACGATTTACCAAGAAGCCGCGATTTTCTCAAGCTGTACAAGAAGAAGGTTCGCAAATTCCTCTCTATTCCCGTGCCACATCTGTTATGGTATCTTTTTTGTGCCTCTTGGGAAAAGTATTCAAAATGGTCCAACGGCCAATTGCCCCCAGTATTTAATCGAAAAGTATACCGAGTTTACTGGCGTGATTATGAATATCCAAACGAAAAAGCGAAAAGACTATTGGGGTGGTATCCTCGGATCAAAATGGATGAGGCTATAGACAAATTTTTTGCCTATACGCGGTCTGTGGGGAGCAGGAAATGATCAAAGTTGGAATAATCGGGTGTGGCAAAATAGCCGATCAGCATGTCGTTCAAATAAAGAAAATCTCGCATGCCAACTTAGTTGCGGTGTGTGATAATGAACCTCTAATGGCAGAGCAGTTGGCAGAAAGGTTTACAATTGAAAAATGGTATACCTCGCCTCAGCAGATGCTTGAAGAGAATAACCTAGATGTAGTTCACATAACAACACCTCCCCAGAGCCACTTTGAACTGGGTAAGCTGTGCCTCGAATCGGGGGTAAACGTTTACATGGAAAAGCCTTTTACCTTGAATACGAGTGAGGCTCAGGAACTGATTGAGACAGCGAAACAGGCTGGGCTAAAAATTACTGCAGGCCACAATGCTCAATTCACCCCAGTGATGATTAGAATGAGGAATTTGGTGAGCCAAGGTTACCTTGGAGGAAAACCCGTACATATGGAAAGCCATTATTGTTATGATTTTCGAGATCCAGTGTTTGCCAAGGCGCTCCTTGGAGATAGGAACCATTGGGTAAGAAAACTCCCAGGCTCGCTACTCCATAACATTATCAGCCATGGCATTAGCAAAATAGCGGAAGTCTTATCTGGTGATAACCCTACTGTAATTGCCCACTGTTTTACCAGTTCCCTACTGAAAAATATTGGGGAGGAAAATATCGTAGACGAGGTCAGAGTAATCATTTGTGATGAAAATAACACAACCGCCTATTTTACGTTCTCATCACAGATAGGATCGGCCCCCCGTGAGTTCAGATTATATGGCCCAAGAAATTCCCTTATCGTTGATGAGAATAACCAAACTCTCATTCTAGTTAAGGACAACGAATACAAGAGCTACCTAAAATATTTTATCCCTCCAATTCAATATGCAAAGCAGTACTTCAGAAATTTCGGAAAGAATTTTAAAGGGTTCCTAAATCGAGAATTCCACATGCCCAATGATTCCGGGCTTAAGACATTGATAGAGACTTTCTACCATTCGATTACTAAGAATGGCCCATTGCCTATATCCTATAGAGAGATCTTGCTAACAACGAAAATAATGGATGCAATATTTGCAGATATGGCTAAACAGGTTGAGCCTTGCTTAAGGAAAGCAATAATGTCAAAAGTTCAGTATCACAAAAGATGATCCCATTTTCTTAGGTCCTTTGTTAACTGCTTAATTCTTAAACTCATGCCTTCACAATTAGCACTCATTATCTGCGTCTTCTTTGTCATCGTCCTTCTTATCATTGAAAATAGACAAGGAACTGGAACTACCAAAGCCTTGTGGCTGCCCACAATATGGTTTATGGCAACGGCCAGTAAGCCATTGTGCTATTGGTTAGGTATCCCTGGAGACGAATCAGGAAGTCCAGCAGACAGGTTCTTTTTGAGCACGATATTTGCGTTAGGATTTCTTGTAATATTAGGAAGGAAAAGGGGCTTGTCATCCATTATTAACAAGAACAAGTTGGTGGCCATCCTTTTGATATATATGCTGTTGAGTACCCTCTGGTCTGATATCCCATTTACTTCACTAAAGCGGTGGGTAAGGGAGGCGGGTGCTGTCGTTATGGTTCTGTTAGTCGCAACAGAACCTTCCCCTCGGGAAGCAATAGAGAGGCTTTTTAGGAGATGGATATATGTATTGGTCCCCTTTTCTGTCCTTCTCATTAAGTATTATCCGGCGCTTGGACGTGCTTATGGAAGATGGTCAGGAAAAGTGATGTGGATTGGGGTTACCACTCAAAAGAACGGGCTAGGTCGATTATGTGTTATCGGTGTTTTTTTCCTTATTTGGGCTCTTATCAGGAAAGACAATAATGCTTCAGCCAAGAAATACTTGAAGTATACAGATATGCTCATTTTGATTATGGCTCTCTGGCTTCTAAAGGGTCCCCCAGGTTCCTTCTCGGCCACGGCTGTTGTCTCACTAGCTGTTGGAATTGCAATATTTATTGGCCTTAGAGGGCTCAAAAACCTGGGAGTTTGTGTAAGCCCTAAAGTAACGGCTGTTATTTTGTGTTTTGTCATAATGTTTGGCGTTACAACATTTATGACTGAAGGTTTTAAGCTCCGGGATTTTGCGACCAGCTTAGGTCGTGATGCGACGCTAACTGGCAGAACTGTGGTGTGGTCCGAACTCATTCCTGTAGCAATGCAGCGGCCGTTTTTGGGACATGGCTTTGGAGGCTTTTGGACTGGGTATACTCGAAAAATGTTCGATATTAGTGAAGGGCATAACGGATATTTGGATCTAATTTTGGATTTAGGGTTGGTCGGCCTGCTTCTTTTCTCTCTATTTTTGCTTTCGTCTGGCCTTAGAGCTACAAAACTCATGGCTACTGACTGGGAGTGGGGATCTTTTTGGATTTGCTTGTTAATCATGACATTTGTCCATAGTATTACAGAGTCCTCACTGAATTCCTTTACCAGTCCTATGATGGCGGCCATACTCTTTTCGCATATATCCTTGCGCAGCCTTGACGCCATTGAGGCCGAAGATAGTGAGTAGTTAAATGCCTTAGCAAGGGAAGAACAAATGAGGGACCATATATCTATATGCATTCCAACATTCAAGCGAAACAAGTCACTTGAACATCTTTTACGCAATTTGGCAACGCAGAGAGTGGATGATCTTTTTGATTTTTCTGTCGTTGTGGTTGACAATAGCGCGGAAGGGCTTGCGAGAGAAACGGTAATGCGCTTGAAAAAAGAACTGGACTTAGACATAACGTACAGCATCGAGCCCGAACAGACGATACCGGCCGCAAGGAACCACGCACTCCGTCTTGCGCAGGGCAACCATATAGCAATCATTGATGATGACGAGATACCCCCACGTGATTGGTTGAGCACAATGTATAATGCATTGAAGACATTTGGAGTCGATGGATGCTTAGGGCCTGTCCACCCCTATTTTGAACAATTACCGCCCACGTGGCTATTAAAAGGGAAGTTTTGCGAGCGTCCGGTTTATAGGACAGGTACACTCTTACATTGGAATCAGACGCGCACAGGAAATGTGCTCCTCAAAAAAGAGGTATTTGATAAGCACGGACTTCGCTTTGACGTTGATTTTAAAACGGGTGGTTCGGATCAGGAATTTTTCAGACAAGCCATTAAAGTCGGGTGCAGATTTATTGCGGTTAAGGAGGCTCCGGTCTATGAAGTGGTGCCTCAGAACCGTTGGACTAAAACATATTATTTCAAGCGTGCAATTATTAATGGCTATAACTCTTATAAATACATTAAAAGAGAGCAAAAAACACGGGCAGCTACGGTAACTCTTGTGAAGTCCGCGGGCGCCGCTATCGTTTACACATTTTTTGTGCCTTTTTGCGTGATTTTTGGCGAACATTTGCTTATGAAATGCGTTGAAAAGGGAGCTTATCATTTTAGCCGCTTACTAGCTTTCCTTGGAATTGAGCTTATCAAGAAGAGGGATTTGTAACCTGGCCCCGCTTCCTATGGCGAGAGAAAATACATATATGTTAATCTCAAAAAATAATTTTAACAGGATATTTGCCTGGGTGAAAGCCTCTGAATTTGTAAAGAATATAGCAGTTGTCATGACGGGGACTGCCATAGCCCAGCTCTTAGGATTTTTGCTGTCACCTATTATAAGTCGCCTCTATTCTCCTTATGACTTCGGAGTTTATGGATCATTTGATGCGATTCTTAGTGTTATAGCTGCCGGTGTAACCCTTGATTATTCTCAAGCCATAATGCTCCCAAAAGATAAAGTAAATGCGCTTAACCTTTTCGTTCTTTCCTGTTTGTCGACGTTTATTATAAGTTGTCTAGCGCTTAGTCTGTGCCTTACCATTCCGAGTCTTATATTTGGACTTATTAACTCTAAGGACATTTGGATACTTATGATGTTAGTGGTAGGGATTCTTGTGGCTGGTTTAAATCAGTCTTTCCAAGCATGGTGCATAAGGGTCAAAGAATTCAAACACACCTCGGGCTCTCAGATTGTCCGTAGCATATCTTCGAACGGCACGCAGGTCTTGTTAGGTTACTGCAATGGTGGAGGGAGATCTCTGATTTTTGCAACAATCTTAGGTAATGTGCTTGCGAGTATTAATCTTACCAAAGTACTTATTTCTGATCTGTTCGTTTCAAAAGATCAAATCAAATGGAAGAGAATCAAAAAGTTAGCCTTTGATTACAGGGATTTCCCCATGTATTCGGCTTCTCAAAATGTTTTGAACTCTCTTTCTAGGGGCTTGGGCGTCCTTCTTTTGGGGCATTTCTTTGGAGTGGCAGTTGCTGGAGCTTATGTCTTTGCTGTGAGAATTATATCAGTTCCTAGGCGCTTTGTCTTGATGGCGCTTCGTCAAGTTCTTTTCCAACGAGTTTGTGAGACAAAAAACCTAGGTGCTCCACTGTTGCCTCTATACTTGAAAAGCACTTTTGGCTTATTTGCACTCACATTTTTTCCTGTACTAGTGATAGTTATATGGTCTGTCCCGATAGTCACGTGGATATTTGGTGCGCAGTGGTATCTAGCTGGCGAGTTTACGCGGTTTTTGGTTTTGTGGCTGATGGTCGGCTTTTGTAACGTCCCAGCGGAATTGTTTGCAAAAGCTATAAGGATCCAGCGGTTTGTTTTTTTCTATGATTTAACTTTACTTTTGGCAAGAGCGACAGCTCTCCTGTTAGGAGGTTTATACTTCAGTGCTCTGGACACCGTAATACTTTTTGCTACGGTTGGGGCTTTTATGAATGTGATTCTAATCTTGAGGGTGGGATATGCTGCCAAGAAGTACGATGAAAGGAGAGAATAAGTGGTAAGTCATGAGAGCATCCCTGGAATCGATGGATGAATATAGTATGGGAATAATTTCAAATCGATCCAAAAGGAGAAGTAGGCTTTATGCAATTACCCTCAATACTGTATAAACCGTTTTACCTTCGTATTTGCCGGTTTTACGCACGGCATTTCGTTAAAGACAAGCCAGCGGATTCGATATACAGATTTTTATGTAGCTTCCAGTTTTGGAAAACACACCGCTTCTGGCCCAATTTTTTGGAACCTGTACGTTTTACAGAAAAGTTGTGGAGCCGCATGTTGCACGATAGGGACTCCTTACTAACTTTAGTTAACGACAAGCTTAATGTGAGAAATTATGTCAAGGCAAAAGTGGGGGATGGTTGTTTAGTGCCATTATTGTGGCTTGGAGAAGATGCAGAGAGTATTCCATTTGCTCGTTTGCCCTCAAAGTTTGTAATAAAGGCAACGCACGGAGGAGGTTACAATGTATTTGTTAAAGATAAAAAAGAGTTAGATCAGAGAGAATTAGTTTTGCGAGTAAAAAGATTTCTAAAGAAGAATTACTGCCTAGATCGGGGTATAGGAATCGAGTGGGGCTACAAGAACATAAATCCCAGGATTATTGTCGAGCCCTTTATAGAGGAAAAAGGAAATTATCCGGTGGACTATAAATTCTATTGCTTTTCGGGACAGGTCGAGTTTGTTGTAATACATTTTGATAGGTTTACAGGGCATAAAACCAAGACATTTGACAGAGACTTCAAGCCACATGAATTTAGATACCAACACCCTATTTGGCAAGGGAAATTCCAACGACCTCGGAATTTCGAAGCAATGGTGAGTCTGGCTGAATCTTTGGCTAAAAGTCTTAATTTTATCAGAGTAGATCTTTATAGCGTTGGCGGTAAGATATATTTTAGCGAGCTTACTCCCTATCCTGGGGGTACCACCACAAAGTTCCTTCCAGAACGACAAGATATAATTTTGGGGAGAAGGTGGGGAAATAAAGTGTTTCCCATTCAACAGTCATTAAGTGGGATGCCCAATGGAAAGCATTAGGAGTGCAAGGTAGCAGGCTGAGGGGCTTTGTAAGACCAACCAAAAATCCCTACTTGAATGGGAAAACGAAAAAGCCTGACAGGGTAAATTGATAGAGTCGAAAATGGCATATTTCTTGCATAGAAGCCAATTTAATTGGCTGGATGATTGGCACAATTGATGCATATAACCTGGGTAAGCTGAATATTTAAATGAGAATTCCAGTTAGCACCAATGACTCCAATAGGAGGTAGAGAGGTCTAAAATGAATAGAAATAGAACTATTCCCTTAATAGTTGCTATTATTTTGTTTACATTTTGGAGATTTACACCGGCAGCTTTCTCTGCTATAATACTGGCCGCTTCGTGTTCTTTTTCAGATGTACAGAAAGCGTATGATGCTGCTTCGCCAGGAGATACAATATTAATTCCTGAAGGAGAATGTATATGGTCTTCCCAATTGCTTATAACAAAAGCAATTACATTGAAAGGTCAAGGCTATAATTCAACCATAATTGTCAATAATTATAATGGAGATGGCTTAATTAAGATAGAACCAGGTTCCAACGTAGCAATTAGAATAACAGGGTTATGCATTAAAAGAACATCTCAAGCTCGTTATTCATCGATCTATATACGAGGCAATAAGGCTGGTTCATATGTTCTTAACCAAATTCGCATTGATCATTGCAAGTTAGAAAAAGGCGGAAATGTAATAATGGTAACAGGTTGGGTTGAAGGGGTAATTGATAATAATATCTTTAACAATTGCAATATAGCGGTTAGGTTTAATGGAGATGATAACTATTCGTGGAAGCGAGAAATAAGGCCAGGAACAGCCCACGCACTTTTCATTGAAGACAACATATTCACTGGAGATGAAGCTAATAGGGAAGTAAATTTAAACGAACAGATTTATCAGCAAGGTGGGGCGAGGACAGTCACAAGATATAATACTTTTGATATGACTGCTATAACCGGATCTGGTGGAGTGGCGTTCTATGATTCCCATGGTAATCAAAGTAGTTCAGATCCAAAGTGTGATCAACCACTCAGCATGTTTCGAGGACAACCTCTAATTGAAATATATGAAAATACTTTTAAAGCATATTCTTCTTCTTCCTGTAATGGAAGATTCATAGGTATCCGAGGTGGATCATCTTTAATCTATAACAACAAGTTCAAAACAGTCGTAGGTACTCCTGCATATTCACCAATCAGACTAGCGGAAGAGGAAAGTGGGGGTTACGGTACTTTCCCAGACGCCCCATGTGACAGTTGGCCCGCTGAGGACCAAATTAACAATACATTCATATGGGAAAACTATACTTATTGGAATGGGACAGAGAGGCCAACGGTGGTTGCAGATATCAAGCTAAATGGTGAGCATGATGGAGAGTTTATAGTGAAGAATAGAGATTATTTCATGCATGAACCCCAAAGTTCTGGTGGGAAGGAGACGTTGGTTTATAATCCCACATATGGCTATTTAACGGGAAAAAAATACGGGGCTGGAATGACATTTTCTTTCAGTGCCGCCAACGCATACTATCCTTACTCCCCTTATGCTTATCCTCACCCTCTAAGGGGAGATTACGCTGACTTACCAGAAGCGCCGAAAGACTTGCGGATAAGGTAGATAGGTAAATGCTGGAATTCCCCTGAACATTTGAAAGGTTAAACCATTTTCTCACGAGAGTGCTGCCAGCCCGTTTGATCATTAATTTTTGAATCTGCCCGTTCTTGTGGAAACGTATAGAGAGATATTACTCAACTCGATAATAAGTTTTGTCCCATTTCCAATTACAAAATTGATTGGAGATGGAAAGCCACTCATTTTTTATTATCACATTATCAGTAATGAAAAGGTGCCTCATGTTTACCATTTGTATGAATATAAAGGGATTAAGGCATTTTGTGATGATCTTGAGTTCCTAACAAAATATTACCGCCCTGTATCCCTCTCTGACGTAATCAGCTGGATTAATGGTGAAACAGCACTTTTTTCAGATTCTTTCCTGCTAACATTCGATGATGGTTTTAGAGAAGTGTATGATATCGTTTCTCCAATCCTTCTAAAGAAAGGGATACCGGCCGCATTCTTTATACCAAGCGCGTCCCTTGACAACCGGGAATTATGTTACAAGAATAAGGTCAGCTTATTGATAGAAAAGATGGTGAACAGTTCGGGAAGTAGAGAAGAAAAGGAGATTACCAGGATTTTGTGCGACCGGGGGATATTTTGCTCTGGAGCGATTGAAGGATTACTAAAAGTTGATTATAGACGTAGAGACATATTAGAAAAAGCGGCTACCACGTTACAACTTGATATTCGAGAATATTTAGACTCAGAGCGGCCATACCTAACCTCAGATCAAGTCAGAGATCTGATAAAGTGGGGTTTCGAGATAGGGGCACACAGTATAGACCATCCGTTGTATTCATCTCTCTCATTTGAAGAGCAAATTTACCAAACAGTCGAGAGCGTTAAGTGGATCAGAAAAAGTTTCAATCTTGACTATGGAGTTTTTGCCTTTCCACACTCAGATGTAGGCGTTTCGAGAAAGTTTTTTGATAAGATAAGAAAAACAGGCCTTATCGATCTCACCTTCGGGACATCAGGTATGTTGAAAGATAGTATTTCAACTAACTTGCAAAGAGTAAGCCTGGAGAAGCCCATGAAGCCCGCTCGAGACATTATTTCTTACCAGATCATGAGGAAAGTTTATAGAACTGCCATTGGGCAAGTCAAGATAATGAGATTTTAATACTTTCCCGGGCGTGATGCGGGCTCAAAACGCTATTTTTAGCACTCTCAGAAGAGGGATGCTAGCTTTACTAAAAGCACCTCATGATGTTTGGAAAAGTTCACACAGTGTAGAAAAAAAGACACGATTTCTCTTGAAATACTCCTCATGTCAACGGTCTTTTAAAATTGAGCCATTTTCGGTCGTGAAAAGTGAGCCACTTTTCCCCGTATTTTGATCTCCTTCCAACGCTTCATGAGCGGTCTTTCCCATTAATCGATAG
>JAFDHR010000048.1 GCA_019308645.1 Deltaproteobacteria bacterium | reverse complement strand
GGGCATAACAAAAAAAGACACCCATGCCCTTCCTTAAATTATTGAGCAGATACCAAAATACATTAATCATTGTATGGTGTCATGACCCCATGTTTTCTCAATTTTCCATAGAGGGTGCTACGGGTGATCCCCAGTTTCTTTGCAGCCTGGTACTTGTTTCCCTCAGTCTCTTTTAATACTTTCAGGATTAGGTTTTTCTCGGTGTCTTTAAGGGAAGAGATGTCTGCTTGAAATTGGGGATACGTTTCTTTCAGGTTATGGGGGAGATCAATTCCTCTAATTATACCCTCTTTGGCCAGAATGACTGCATGTTCCACTACATTTTGCAGCTCTCGAACATTGCCTGGCCAATCATAATCCAGAAAAATTTGCATAACCTCTTCGGAAAAGCCTGCGATATGTTTGCCATTGACATTAGAATAGATTTCAAGAAAATGTTTAGCCAGAAGAGGAACATCATCCTTTCTCTCCCTTAGAGGGGGGACCATAATAGGGATTACATTCAGACGATAATAGAGATCTTCTCTAAATTTACCATCCATCATTTCCTGGTTCAGGTTTCGGTTGGTGGCAGCAATCACCCGAACATCCACTTTGAGTGTGTCTTCTGCTCCTACCCGTTCAAATTTTTTCTCCTGCAACACCCTGAGAAATAAGAGCTGCGTGGTAGAAGAAATTTCGCCAATCTCATCTAAAAAAATTGTTCCTCCATCTGCCAGCTCGAATCGGCCCTTCTTTCTTTTAATAGCACCGGTAAAGGCCCCTTTTTCATGGCCAAAGAGTTCACTCTCAAGTAAATTTTGGGCGTACGCAGAGCAATTGGCTATGATAAACGGTTTTTCGTTGCGAGGGCTTAAAAGATGAATAGCCCGGGCAATGAGTTCCTTTCCGGTGCCACTCTCCCCCTGTATGAGAATAGTGGAATCACTCTGAGAGATATCTTCTACTAAATCATAGATGGCTTGCATTTTAGGGTTTTTGCCCACAATATTTCCCAGGCCAAATTTATCCTTGAGTGCCTTTGAAAGAATTTTTGTCTTCTCCTTTTCTGACTTTAGATCCTCATATAAAGATTTTACTTCCTGCAAGCTTTTTTGAAGCCTTTCGGTCTTGTTTTCGAGCTCATAATTCTGGTACAAAAGGGAAAAGTGAGCCTCGACAAGTTCTTTGAACTGCAACATTAACATCTCATACTTTTCCCCATAATCGTTTTCCTTAGTGTCAGATACACAGATAGTGCCAAAGACTTCACCGTTAGGCCAAACAAGTGGATATCCAAGATAAGAAACCATCCCGTACTCAAGGTCAGGATTTGAGTCCCACGCTTTATCTTTAAGTGCATTGGGGACTAGAAGTTTTTTCTTTGTCTCTATCACTTTTTCGCAATAAACACCTGCTAGTTCATACCTGTCTCCTGCTCTGAAAGGGTTATCTCTCGATTCACTTGCGCAAAAGACATCAATGTATGGCGGTTCAACTTTCATAATTAAGGCGGCAGGCACTTGAAAGATATCAGCTATAATATTTACAATACTCTGAAACTTTCTTATGATCTGATCAGGTATGGTTATATTTTTTGTGTTGATCGGTAATTCCATTACATTAGATATTGTATAACATTTCTTTTAGTTTCAATTTTTTTTCTCAAGATCCTCTGTAGGATATAATATAGATTACAATAAACTCTTTTCACTGATTTCTACTGCTTTATCCATTTCTGCCTTGAGTTCAGGTGGCAAACCCTCTATCTCCACGTTTAAAAATCCCCTGACGATGGTGGCAGTAGCCTCTTCCTGGCTTAAGCCCCGGGCCATGAGGTATTCTATTTCCTCCTGGGCGATTTTCCCCACTGCCGCCTCATGAGAAAGGTCTACATCCTTCTTGTGTCCTTCCAGTTCTGGAATAGCATGGATTATCCCTTCATCGCTTAAGATTAGCCCTTTACACTCAAGATGGGCCTTTATTTCCGGAACCTCTCCTATTATATGACCTCTGGCAATAATCTTCCCTCCGGTGGTAATAGCCCGGGAGATAATCTCTGATCGGGCACCCTTAGCCTTCAAAAATACCCGAGCACCCATATCCATATCCGATCCAGGTGGAGCGACCAGGATTGAATTGAACCGGGCAGTTGCTCTTTCACCTATTAGATGGGCCACCGGATACATCTGCAGGGTGCCTACCGGTTGCATACACACATAATTGGAAAGAAAAACTCCCCCTTCTTCAACGATGGTTGCGCTGCGGGGACGCACCGCTACCTTCTCTGCCCAGTTATGTATCATGGTAAAAGTGAGTTTTGCACCTCTTTTCACATAGAATTCAGAAACCCCTACATGGAGGCCGGATTTTACATGAGGCCCGGTAGCACAACCAGTAATAATATGAAGTTCAGATCCCTCCTCGGCAATGACGATATTATGAACATCCTGTTCAAGGTTATCCTCTTCTAAGTAAAGACAGGCCTGAAGGGGGTAAATAGACTTGGCCCCTGGCAAGGATCTGATAAAATAGCCGTGTTCCTGATGCAGCTCCGCCCGCGCAGTATATTTGTCCATATTAACTGGTACGGCCTTCCCCCAGTAATCCTGGAGCCAATCGTATTTTTCCCGCGCCTGGTCAATATCCATTAGTTCCATGCCCTCCTGTAAGCTACAGCTATGCACTACGGAATGGTCTTTCTGAACAAAGGTGCCAGATCTGTTTTTCGCAGATAGATCCACCCCTGCCTTGAGCATCTGTTCCTGATCAATTTTGGAAAATGCAGATAGATCCTCCCGGTAAGGATGTTCCTCTGTTTCAGAAGAAAATGCCTCCATATCGATATCAGTACCATAGCTGGCCAGCTTATCTTTAGCCTCTTTTGCCAGGACCTTTTTCTCTTCCTGATTTGTTCCCATCTTATTCACTCCCTATTTTGTGTTTGCTCAACACACTTTCATTAAGACCGCAACACCTAACGCATTCATGGTATCCTTGTTCCTTGATGATTTTTAACATTTCACGGGGATTACCGTCGCAGCATTTCTCTCCTGCTATAATCACATGCCCGACATCCGCATCCAAATAGTCGAGGATATATCCAGTATGGGTAATAATTAGACCGGCCTTCTTTCTTTCTCTTTTTAGTTCTTTATGAGATTTTCCTTTCCCAAATTCTATCCCTCTTTCAAGCATTTTTTCTATTGCCTTTCCTATTAAGGCAATATTTTCCAGATCGACCCCGGATTCCGGTTCATCCAGCAATAAAAAGGTTGGATCCTGGGCCATAAGCTGTAAAAGTTCGGATCTTTTGATCTCTCCACCGGAAAAACCTTCATTTAAGTCTCGATCCAGGAATTCATCAAAATCCAGGCTATGGGCCATAGATTCAACGTTTTTGTGTCCCTTCCCACAGATCTCTAAAATCTGCCTCATCTTAACGCCTTTGATGGTTGGAGGCCTCTGAAAGGAAAGTCCAATACCCAGAGCGGCTCTTTCATTCAAAGGCATATGAGTAATATCTTCCCCTTTGAACAGTATCTTGCCCCCGGTGATTTGATAATCAGGAAATCCCATAGTGGCCATAAGTAAGGTGGTCTTTCCAGAGCCATTTGGTCCGAAAAGGACATGGGTTTCCCCTTGATTTATTTCCAAATCTATATGGTGTATAATTTCTCTCCCTTCCACCTCTACTCTCAGATCTTCGATTTTTAGCATTTTGTTTCTCCCTTATTTAATCTTTCGGCCATCTCATCTCTCTATAGCTTAAATTAGGACGCAGATTTTCGCTGATATCCGCAGATAATTATTCTATTAGCTCTTTATATTTACAATCTTTACAATCTGCGTCCAAAAAGGAAATTCCTAAGCAATCAAGTTTAATTTCTTGTAATGCTAAAATCATAAATAAACCTCTTCTGCTATTTTTTTTCCAGGAGTGGTAAAAAAGCCTTCATTTATTCGCCTTCGCCAGAATACCCTGCGGGGAGCTTCATTATCTTTTTTAACTCTCCCTTGTCCTCGATACCTTTCTAGCCTCTGAAATCACCCAGCCTGACAGCATCATAGACAATTTTGCCATTTAAATTATCTATTTTTTCAGGGTGATGATGGCTTTCTATTATCTGACAAACCTCTTCTATGACCTCATCTTTGGATCCCGACCTCTCCAGGATACCTCGAACAATGGGAAGGTTGTCTTTTTCTTGATTTGATTTTTTAGCCCTTTCAGGCTTTTTACCTACTTCATGGACACCTATGTCATAAAGTATAGCAGCTGCTATCACAACCTTAGGATTTCCCTCTTCTTTTTCCAATATATCTTCGGCAAACCTTCCAACCTCCAAAGCGTTTTCAATCCTTTCTGTGTCACCGCCAAGATGTTCCTTCATGGCTAATATAATAATTTCCTTAAATTCTTCCTTTCCCATTGCCCCTACACATTGATCTGCAAATTGACACCACCTGGCACATCCTAAGTTAAGTTTAGGATTGATAAACATATGGCCGCACTTTTGGCAGCGGCGGCGGATATCATCCTTAAAGAATTCCACTGAATTTCCACATTTGGGGCATTCAACATTGTATACATCATTCGGCTTCCAGAATTGAGTATCCTGGCCTGGACATTTGCTTATCATTCTATTTGTCTCCTACCGAAGAGATGAGTTCTCCTTGAATACCGATTACTTTTTCCTCTATTGCTATTCCTTTACCTGAAGAAGAGACTGCATTTTGAACTACAGTCAACCATCCGGAACAGCAGGGGACCTCCATTCGGGCCACGATTATTTTCGTTATCCCGGAACTCCTCAGAATCTCGGTCAATTTCTCCTGATAAAATTCAAGATCATCAAACTTGGGGCAACCAATAACCACAGCCCTTTCATCCAGAAAATCATGATGAAAGCCCCCATATGCAAAGGGGCCACAGTCAGCAGCCACTACTAATTCTTCACCTCTAAAGTAAAGAGCACCCGGGGAGACTAAGGTGAGTTTCACTGGCCAGTGGGAAAGCAGAGAAGGACCCTTAATAGTTTCCTTGTTCCCCTTTGCCTCCCAGCTTTGCTCTGTCGTAGAGGGGCAATCGCATGGCAGGGAGAATGGCTCTGCTTCTCTCTCTTCCAGGGTGATTGCCCCTTGAGGGCATTCATTCAGGCAGGCCCCAAGGCCATCGCAGTAACTCTCCTTGACCAGTCGTGCCTTGCCATCAACAATTTGCAATGCACCTTCGGCACAAGCAGGGATACAGACTCCACAGCCGTCACATTTTTCCTCATCAATCTTAATAATCTCTCTTTTCATTATCTACCTTTTCTTTTTACACGCCAATGACCTCTTTTACCTCTGGCACCTCCTGTTTTAGGGCTCTCTCTATGCCCATCTTTAGGGTCATCAGACTCATCGCACATCCTGCACAGGCACCTGTTAGTTTTACCTTCACCACCCCATCAGGAGCGACCTCTATCAATTTTACATCTCCACCATCTGCTTGAAGTGATGGTCTTATTCTTTCTAAGGTAGTTTCTACCTTTTCTTTCATTGTCTCTTCCATCTTCTTGCCTCCTTATTTTGGTTGTAAATTTCTTTGCAAACTATCTTATAATACTACAATTTATTATTTTGCCACAAAGGCACCAAGACACAAAGTTTATCAGGTTTTTTTATTAATCTTCTTTTCGTGCCTTCGTGTCTTTGTGGCTAAGCAAAAAATGATTATTCTTTCACTCTCTCCTTTTTTAAACACTCCGAGCATATTCCATAAAGATATGCTTGCATCTCCTCAACTTTACATCCGTTTATATCCTCTTTTGCCATAATTGGACAATTACTGGGGTAATCAATCTCAATATTCACTATCTTTCCACACTTGCGGCAGAGCAGATGGTGGTGAATATTCGGATTCGGATCAAAACATGCCTTGCCCCTTTTCCTTATAGATAGTTCCTGTATCTCTCCAAGCTCTTTCAACAGTTTAAGCGTGGAATATACGGTTGCCACTGACATGGTTGGATATCTCTTCTGAATATCCCTGTGAATCTCATCTACTGTTGGGTGATCTTCACTTCTACTCAGAAACTCTGCTACAGCCATCCTTTGAGGAGTCAATGGCACTCCCTTGTCTTTTAACCTTTCGATTATATCCTTCATATCTTCCCCTCAGATAAGATAAATTGGAATTATTTTTTGTCAAGAAAGAAAATAAATATATTATTAATCTATTTTTATAATGATTATAAATTAAGATTAATTTTTGTCAAGAGAAAAATGAAGTATTTTTAGTAGATACATTTGATGAATTCGTAAAAAGTCATATTCGGTGAACCTGTCATTTCGACTACAAGGAGAAATCTTGTGTTTTCAGCATGTTACATTGGTAAGATTTCTCGCTTCGCTCGAAATGACATGTTGTTGAGAGTTTTTACGGGACTATCAAATTTCAAAATCCAAATACCAAATCAATTTCAAATTACAAATTTCAGAATTTTTATCATTTGACATTTTTAGTTCAATACTTTCAAGCTTCTTTGTAACCGAATGCCATGTAGTTTTCATTATAAGGTCTATATTAATCTGCACATCAGAACATTATTCTAAAGGAGTCAAACTTTCCAGTATAATCTTCCTTGATTTCATGAACCATTGTTACGCGTGCAGCTGAAGGACCATGATGACACCATTCTATTAATTTTTTCACGTCTTGTCTTGACCCTTCGGCAATGAGTTCAACACTCCCATCGAAACGATTTTTTACCCACCCGGTAAGATTTAATCTGGCTGCCTCGTTTCTTGTTGAATCCCTGAACCAGACACCCTGCACCCTTCCTTCAATGATGAGATGAGCCCTGATATTATCCATACTTATTTCTGGCCTGCTATCCTTAAAAATTCTTCTTCACTTAAGATAGTTACAGACAGATCTTTTGCCCTGGCAAGTTTGGATCCTGGTGATTTACCTACAACAAGGTAATCTGTTTTACTGGTTATTGATGTAGATACCTTTCCCTTCTTTTCTTCAATAAGTTTTTTAGCCCCAGTGCGTGTGAGAGTTGATAGGGTACCTGTCAGAACAAACAATTTCCCGGAAAAAGGGTGTTCGTTAAAAAGTTCCTTTTCTAATGGCATTTCTTGAATAGTTATTCCTGCCTCAAAGAGACGGGTAATAAAAGAGATATTTTTTTCAGTAGAAAAATAGGAAAGGATGCTGTCCGCTATCTCTGGCCCTATTTCCTTAATGGATAGCAGATTTTCCGCGGGTGCCTTTTGAAGGCTGTCAAATCGCCTGAATTTTTCCGCAAGTACCGTGGCTACATGTTCGCCTACATGCCGTATACCCAGGGAGTAGATAAATTTTGACAATGTAGTTTGTTTACTATTATTAATAGCAGTAAGTATATTATTGGCCAACTTTTCAGCCATTTTATCCAGAGGAATAAGGTCTTCCAGGGTCAGGTGATAGATATCGGCAGCATCTTTTATCCGCCGCAGGCGGACCAGTTGATCTACTAATTTATCCCCAAGCCCATCGATATCCATAGCATCTTTGGATACAAAGTGTTTGATTCCCCCTGTTACCTGGGCCGGACACCCCGGGTTGCTGCATCTTATAACTACCTCGTTACCTGGTGCTAAAAGCCCAGATCCACATACGGGGCATCTATCCGGCATGTGGAACGGTTTTTCTTTGCCTGTTCTTTTTGCCTTTATTACTTTGACTACTTCCGGGATAACATCCCCGGCCCGTTGAATAATAACGGTATCTCCTTCTTTGATATCTTTTCTTTTAATTTCCTCCTGGTTATGCAAGGTGGCCCTGCTAACCTTTACCCCGCCTACCTCGACAGGTTTTAAGTTTGCCACAGGTGTGAGGGCGCCGGTTCTTCCTACTTGCACATCGATCGTATAAATTTTGGTTGTTGCCTGGGTTGGTTCAAATTTATACGCAAGGGCCCATCGAGGGCTTCTTGTTTTTTCTCCCAGAGTTTTTTGCACCTCAAGAGAGTTCACCTTGATGACAGCGCCGTCGACCTCGTAGGGGAGATCATGCCTTATGTCCTCTAAATATCGACAGTGGGCAATGGCTTCATCTATATTTGTACATTCCTTGATGTGCTTTGTATTTACTCTCAATCCCCATGTATTAAGGGTGGTTAGTAATTCAATCTGGGAGGTAAATGCCCATCCTGACACCTCGCCTATTCCATAAGAGAAGAACATCAGGGGCCGGCTGGCTGTTATATGTGGATCAAGTTGCCTAACAGAGCCGGCAGCAGCATTTCTGGGGTTGGCAAAAGGTGCTTCCCCTTGTTTTTCCCTTTCTTTGTTTAATTGCTGAAAGGCCTTTTTTTCCATATATATCTCACCCCTGACCTCTATATGTTCAGGAAGTTTTGGACTATCCTGGGGTGAAAGAAGCCGTAACGGGATGGATCGGATAGTCTTTGTATTAGAGGTTATATCTTCTCCAATATAGCCATCTCCCCTTGTTGATGCGGTTTTAAGGATAGTATTCTCGTAAATAAGTTCAACTGCAAGACCATCCAGCTTTGGTTCGACGGTGTAGGTAATAGTATTAGAGTATTCCAATAATTTTCCGATCCTTTTCTCAAATTCCCTAACCTCGTTATCGGAAAAACCATTTTCCAGGCTCAGCATAGGGACACTGTGTTTGACAGGGTTAAAACCACCCTCAATAGGTGCCCCTACCCTTTGACTGGGGGATTCTGGAACGACAAATTCCGGGTAGTTATTTTCTATTTGAAGGAGACGTTGGAGAAGGCGATCATATTCAGCATCTGAGACTTCAGGATCATCAAGAATATAATAGCGATAGTTGTGATAATCTATTTTTTCTCTTAGTCCTGTTAATTCTATTTTTGTCTTTTCTATCTCCTGCATAGATATCTCTTTCCGTAACCGTTCACGGGTTCTGCGTTCAGCGTTCAAAGGTTGAGTTCCGTCTCCTCAAAACTTGAAAACTGGTTCTCAACAATCCATTGGTTTCGGATGGTTATTGACTTAACCCTGAACCTTGAACCTATGAACCTGTGAACGCATATCTCTTTAATTCCCATTGTAGTGCCAATTGATACTTGTCTCTTGATTGTTGTGTTTAGGGTCTCCCAATGACTAAGTAGTGTCTGAACGAAACCCTCGAAATATAGTTTTCAAGTTTTGGCCTTAAATCTTCAAAGCTTTGAAATTACTTTATTTTTTAATCCAAAATCCGCAATCCCTGCCCGACGGACGGCAGGCGGGTAAAATCTAAAATCGTGCCTGAACTGGCTTTTCGTTCAAGCACTAACTACTCATATTCTCATCCATACACAGACTGAGAAGCAGACGTCCAGCCTCTCTGCTTGCCTTTCTTAGCTTACCAGCTCCAAATCCATGATGCCATTGAAGAGAAAAAAGTTCATCCGATACAATTAACAGTCCTGCCAATTTTATAGAACGATAAATGGCCACATTTATAAGGGCGGACATTTCCATTTCAACGGCCAGATATCCCCTTTTCCCATATTCTGTAACCTTTTCCGCGGTTTCACGATAGAGGGCGTCTGTTGTCCAGACCGGACCTTTTTCAAAAGGAAGATTGGCCTTTTGTAATGCATCTTCCAGTCTCTTGTTTAGAAAAGGATTTGTCTGCCTTTTCTTTTTATTCACAGGATAATGAGCGGAGGTACCTTCTTCAGATAGCGCAACAGTAGGAATTATCAGGTCACCTATTGCAATATTTGGCTGCAATGAACCACACCACCCTACCACCCAGATTCTTTTTGCACCCAATGCTATGAGTTTTTCCATGACAATCGCCCCTTGGGGTGCTCCAAGGAGAGGCCCTGCCAATCCACAAGGGAGGCCTTTACCTTTTTTGATTATAAAGAGTTTAAATGGCGTAGTTTTTCTTGAAGTTGCCCTCTCTGCGTGACTCAAATCAACTATATATTGAAGATCTGAGGGAATCGCAACCATAATAGCATCCGGACCAAGAAGAGGCTCCTCTTTTTCCTTTGTGGGTTTAATTAATACATTAGCATCGTTCAAAGAGTTTCGTTTTTTCATACGTGTTTAATTTTAAAACCAATTGTCGCCAAAATGCAACTGGAAAGAGGATATTCTGAATATTCGATAAAATGCAACCACTTTTGGCTGATAACCATAGAATGGTGGCACAGAGGGCCTCAGAAATCCATGCTTTAATGAGAAATGCCGATGCATAGGTAGGTATG
>JAFDHR010000544.1 GCA_019308645.1 Deltaproteobacteria bacterium | reverse complement strand
TTGAAAAATATTCAGTACCGCCGGTATATACGATCCGCGGACACCAAAAGCCGGCCGGGTGCCCACCATGGTAGGAATACCCCACTGGCTGCCGATAATTCCACCCAGGGCCAGGGGAGTATTTCCGATAATGTGGCCCAAGAGAATCACTATTAACCCCGTAATGTATCCCATGGGCACCAGAAGCCCCCCGGCCCATATCTCGGCCAGAGAAACAGCTGCTCCAGCCCATAGGAGAAAGAAATCGAAGCCATTAAGTGTTCTTTGGCTTCTCGGAATTGGTGTAACGCCATTCATGGTGTGCCTCCATTTAATTTTAACCACCAAATATTCAGGGCTCTCAATCCTTTATCTCCTGCATAATCTTGAGAACCTTTTTAACTACCTCATCTGGATTTTTACCAATAACCCGCACCATAGGTTCTTTGCCTACATCTCCCCTGTCGAAGATAATATCCGGGATCTCACCTTGCTTTAGTACTTCTTGTGTACCCCATTCCAGTGAGGAACCCTCTTGTTTTTTTATCTGTAGGGGCTCGTCCGCTCTGTCAAAGCTGCGGACCTGTAAACCGACACGCTCGCATATTCGAATAATTTCTTCTGAGAATCGGATGTTCATTACCGATCGGAAATTCGGGTCGTGTTTCATCAAGGTAAGTATAATGCTGGCGATGTGCCGGGAGCTGCCAAACTCCGGGCCTGTGCAAAGGGAAGTGCGTATCCTAAATTAGAATGAACCTCAGGAATCAGATTACCGATTTTGTCTTTTTGTAATTTTTCAAGGGCCATATTTAAATCCTGTATCACCTGAAATCGTTCCATCTCATTGGCGATCATGGCATACGGGTTTGTTGGGCCATGTCCTCTTCCCAGAGAAAGAGAAAATCTGATGGCAGTTGTCATAAAGGATTTGGCCCTTTCAACCGCCGTTTGAACCGTGTCTCCCTTCGCAAGTTCTGTGGCAATTGCGGAGGCAAACGTGCAACCAGTCCCATGGGTATTTTTCGTTGGGATACGAGGCGTAGGGTATTCGTAAAATGTATTTCCATCAAAAAGGAGATCTACAATTTCTCTCTTCAGGTGGCCCCCTTTTACCAATACGTTTCTGGCACCCAAATCATAGATGCTGCGAGCTGCCTCTTTCATTGTCCGTAGATCGTTAACCTCAAAACCAGCAAGCACTGAGGCTTCAGGGATGTTTGGAGTCACAACAAAGGCAAGGGGGATCAACAATTCGCGCAGGGCCTTTTGAGCCTCTTCCTTAAGTAGAGAATCTCCACTTTTTGCTACCATCACGGGGTCTACAATAACGCGCTTTATTTGGTATTGTTTTATCTTTGAGGCTACGAGGCTTACTATTGGTGAACTCGAGAGCATGCCTGTCTTAACTGCATCTACACCAATATCTTCAACTACCGAATCAATCTGTTTTTCGATGAATTCCAGCGGCAATTCAAAGATCGCCTGAACCCCGACTGTATTTTGCGCAGTAAGCGCCGTGATTACGCTCATACCATATCCGCCCAGTACAGTGATGGTTTTTAAATCAGTTTGTATTCCTGCTCCACCTCCGGAATCTGAACCAGCAATAGTTAAAATCCTTTTCATAGCTGCCCCTCTTTTATGATGGGAAAAATCAAAAATCTAATAACACAATGATTACCGTGGTAGTCTGTATAGGTTATTGTGTTTATAATTTATCTTCTTTTACTGAATGAATAGATATGAAGAGCTGAAGATAGGAAAATACTCGAAAGGAAAGCCGTAATTGTAGACTTAAGAATTAAGGCTTTATATTTGTTTAGTAGCCGCTTTCCTACGTCGGGATTACCCGGACAGGTTCGAGGGGTCATTCCGTTCACCAAAGTAACATCCATACCGGTGAGTTCGGAAGTTCTCAGCCTATCAGCTCCCCCAGCTTCATTTTTTTATAACTCAGATGTAGCTAATGTGTCAACAGGAGTTTTTCGTATTGTTACTTTTTTATTGACAAACACTTTTTCTTTTATTTATAGTCTTATAAAATTTTTAGAAGGTTAAGGAAATGGCAAAAAAATCATACGTTTCATTTGATAATTATTTTGTTTATTATTTTTTTGGCTTTATCTTTGCCCGCGGACCTGATTGAATAGAGCAATAAAGTGCTAATCAGGCCGTGGAAAGAGAAAATTTCCACGGCCTTTTTTTTATTTTTAACTCATTGATAAGAAAGGGGATAAAATGTCCGTTTCAAACAAAATTAGAACCTCAATCCAGAAATCCTCATGGGTAAGAAAGATGTTCGAGGAGGGTGCTCTCAGAAAGGAAAAATATGGCCCTAAGAATGTATTTGATTTTAGCCTGGGAAATCCAAACCTCGAACCGCCAGCAAAGGTTGGAGAGATTTTAAGGGAGTTGACCTCTAACACTTCATCCGGTATGCATCGATATATGCCGAATGCAGGATTTGTTAAAACACGTGAGGCGGTCTTTCCTTTGGTCCTGAGGATATAGTTATGACTGTAGGAGCAGCCGGGGCAATAAATGTGGTTCTGAAAACCATACTTAATCCAGGTGATGAGGTAATTATACCTGCGCCCTATTTCATGGAATATAATTTTTATATAGATAATTTTGGTGGTATTGCCAGGACTGTCAATACCAATCCTGACTTTTCCCTTGATCTTTTTGCAATTGAGAAGGCCATACATTCCAATACTAAAGCAGTATTGATAACCAATCCCAACAATCCAACAGGTAAGGTTTACAGAAATGAGGAACTGAAACAATTGGGTGAGCTTTTAGACCGATACAGCCAAAGATATGGGGGGCCGATCTATCTGATATCTGATGAGCCATACAGCAAAATAATCTATAATGGTTTGAAGTTCACCTCTATATTTAATGCCTATGGAGAGAGTTTTGTGGTAACATCGTTCTCGAAAGATATATCTCTTCCAGGAGAAAGAATTGGATATATTGCTGTCCATCCCCTTATGGCTGATAAAGATATTATTATAGAGGGATTAGGTATGTGCAACAGAATCCTTGGGTTTGTAAATGCCCCAGCCTTGATGCAACGGATGATACCGTTTTTATTGGAGGATAGTGTTGATGTGGAGCTTTATCGGCAAAAGAGAGATCTCCTTTGTGCAGGTCTGGATTCCGCTGGCTACCGTTTTGCCATGCCCGAGGGGACATTTTACCTTTTTCCTGAAACCCCTATTCCAGATGATGTGGAGTTTGTCAGGTCTCTCCAGGAGGAGAATATTCTTACTGTTCCGGGAGCGGGTTTTGGAGGCCCCGGGTACTTTAGAATTGCCTTTTGTGTGGAAAATGACACAATAGAAAGGGCAATGCCTGGATTTGCAAGGGTAATGGAAAAGTATAGATAAGGAGGTTGATATGTACGCAAAGGTGGTTCACCTCAGGTTTCCTCGAGAAATTGTCAATGAACCTATTGTAATGAATTTGGTCAAGAGATTTGACCTCTCATGTAATATATTAAAGGCCACCATTTATCCCAGAAAAGAAGGAATGGTCGTTCTGGAGCTGAGCGGAAACCGGAAAAACTACCAATCCGGTGTTAAGTATCTGAAGAATCTCGGCATAAAGGTAGATAGTATAAGCCAGGATATAAAGAGAAATGAGGAGGAATGTTTTCATTGTGGTGCGTGCACAGCAGTTTGCCCTACCGGCGCCCTTTATATTGAAAGACCGGAGATGACAGTAGCATTTGATAAAGATAAATGCAGTGCCTGCGAGCTTTGCGTAATAGCCTGTCCTGCCAAGGCGATGGAGGTCAATTTCGACAAGGGCCTCC
>JAFDHR010000543.1 GCA_019308645.1 Deltaproteobacteria bacterium | reverse complement strand
AACCAAACAGGCTTCTCCAAACACATGTATATCAAAAAACACCCTCGCCTGATCAATGAAATCCCTCGAGGAACTAAACGCTATAACACCTTCAAAAAAATGAGACCTGCCTCAGAACGAGCAAACAGTACCTTAAAAGAAGATATCAAAACCTTGGACAAACCCAGAATCCTTAATGGTCCAAGGGCTAATATCCTTGCGTCATCCCGTTACAAATCGCTGAGATAATGCTTAAGACGATTCTTGAGGTACTTCTTGCCCATACCAGACTTCAAATACTTTTCCCGTTGCATAGCATCTTCTTCGTTAAGGCAAGCTTCATAATAAATCAACTTGAACGGCCTTCTGTTCTTCGTTGATCGAGCATATCCTCGATTGTGCTCTTCCAGCCTTTCCTTGAGGTTACCTGTTGATCCAGTATAGAATTTTCCATCCCTTTCACTTAAAAGCACATAAACATAGTACATTGGCTTATCTCAGATTTGTAACGGGACAAGAATAGCTGCCATCGTCCTCCTTCTTAAACGGACCTTCTCTTTTATCGTCAGAATTACATGCCAAATCAGAAAACTTCACAAAACCAATGACCCAACCCTTAAAGAAAAGCTCAAACCCCCTTTCATACCCAAATCTATCCGAAATATTATTCAACTGGAGTGATACCTCCTATCCCTCCCTCAATACGACCCAAAATCAAAAATCCTTGGACAACTCTGCCCTCATCCAGATTCTATGCCTCTGTACACCCCCTCTTCTACGTCAAAATACTCTACTATCTTCCTATCATGACCTGATCTCAACATCACCGCTACTCAAATTTCCCCTCCCACTCTACTCTCACATAAAATCGGCCGACTTATTAAATGTCCTCAGTGTTGGAAGTTGATACCCACCATCAGCAGAGACATAACTAACTTGACTTGCAGCATCTTCGTAATATCTTTCCACTCCTTGCATTATAAAACGGCCAACATCTTCGACAGCGCAAACGTTAACATTCCTGCTTCCGCAATAATCGCAATCCCCAATAAGATGATATGATTCGATGAATTTGATGATTTCAGATTCAGAGAAACAATTTCTACAGCATCTATTCATGAGTTTTATTCTTTACGGTCGGGTAGCCGGGGGCTGTTGCCAGCCCCAAGCCCCCTAAGAACCGTGCTTGAGAGTTTCCCCTCACACGGCTCAAGCCTCCGATAAGGTCTCCCTAGTGGGGATTCCAGCAAATTAAAATTTACTTCACGTTACTTGTCTGATCGTCAGAGTTGCCTATGGCATGCAGAGCGCACCATCCGAAGACGTCTATTGCTTTCTCCACTTTTATCTGATTCAACCAGATTTCGCGCGAACAGAGACCCGCTGAACGTCAGCCTCCTTGCGGAGCCGGGAATGTCTCACCTGGTATCCGAGCCATTACAGCCAGGCATTCGCTTCTTTCAGCATCCTATTCCAGCCCGCCAACAGCATGCCTTGCGGTTAGCCTGCCCAAAGGGCGACGGGACTGGGTTCCCACGTTCCACATAGCTGATCCTCTGGATGAGTTAGGTGTGCCCTCTACGCCGGTGGTTCAACAGTTCCGTGCAGGCAGTTAGGAGACCTGCATCCTGACCACATACCGCTCACACAAGGGGGCAGTCTCCGACCTATTAATCCTCGTAGGTCTACGCTTCTTTGACGACGCTTAAAGACATTCAGATATCTTCACCATATCATCCGTCCCTAGCCCTTCACGGGGGAGGATTCCCCGAAGGGTTCGCCTGTTACCATTTGAACCCAACTCGGTACATTGTCCGCGGGGCTTCGCACCAACCACACAGGGCGTGGCAAGCCGCACCAACCACACAGGGCGTGGCAAGCACGCCCGCGTAGGGACCGGCAGGAACATGCCGGGTATTACTATAACACTTTGAATACACTCAACTATGCGACATCGTGTCGCACCCGAACGCAAAGCTGAGGGGCGCGGCGGTAAGCCGCGTCCCTCTCCAGCGAATTGTTATAAGGCGATTAATAAGCTGCTTGGCTACCCCAGAAACCGCCTGAACAAATGGGTGAGTAGAAGAACATAGGCGATACCAACTAGTATGATTTTGAACCAGAACGCTGTGTTTTGTGGCCAGTTCAACCATCTTGGTGATAGGACTTC
>JAFDHR010000542.1 GCA_019308645.1 Deltaproteobacteria bacterium | reverse complement strand
GTTACGATTGTCATTTTTCCTTATATATTGGCAATTTTTAGATAAAAAATTCTGTATTTAGGGCGTAAATATCCTTTACCGGGGATGTTATATGATCTCCGGGTTTTTGAATCGTATGTTGATCGAGCTTACATAATCAACCTCCGTGCCCTTTTCATGTACAATAAACAGGTTGTGATAGTAATGATCCAGGTATCATTGTTTTTATAATCTTCATGATTTTTCCACAGAGCGGGCAGAGTATTGAAGGTTTTGGTTTTCGTTTCCATCTGGTGAATGGGTTGACACGGAGCATCAACTGTAGAAAACGAATTAATTTTTTGCTGCATGGGTGAAGAAAACCATAACTTCTGCTTCGTCTAAAGCCTTTTGGCAATACATGGAGCATGATGAGATAAAGGAAGCATTCTCCAGAAACGGTTCTGGTTTTATACTGCCTGGTTTTGGCATGGAAGTACCTGAAGGTGACCTTTCCTTGTTCGCATTTTAGGATATCCTTTTCTCGAATAACTCCCCTGTAGAGATAATTGCCAAGATAGACAAAGGCCTTTTCAGCGTTGCCGACATTTTTACAGTGGACAATCCATTTTTTGGGACATTTTGGGAGTTTAAGTCTTGCATCTACTATGGCTTGTAGGAGCTTTGCCCTGAACACGGCCACAAGGGTCTTTTGATTAAAGAGGTATTTTGGGGATTTTGTTCGCCAGAGCCCTGTCTTTGTATTGATGCTGGCTGCAGGCATGATCACATGGATGTGTGGATGATAGTTAAGGTTGCGGGGATGGGTATGAAGCACAGCAGTAAACCCTGCTGCACCGCCAAGTTTTTTACAAAAGTCTTCAGGATCTCCTGGACACATGCAAACATCAGAGAATAGATGGTTTTCTGGTTTTTCCATGCCAGGTCTCTGAGTTGAATTGGAAGAGTAAATGTAATCAGCCAGTAAGTAGCAGGAAGTCTTTTGCTCAACTGATTTTCTATCCACTGCTGGCTTTCATGATTCTGGCAGTGAGGACAACTCCTATGTCCGCATGAATGTGGGGTATAAACGGTGTGAGAGCAGTTATCATTTGTGCACAGTGCTAACATAAGAGGGCCATGCTTGTCCCTACAATGTTCCATGACATGTAGGGCCTTTTTATGCTCCGGCAGGACGAAATTTTTATACTTTACGAAAAAAAGATCTTTGAATTGGGTTATGATAGAAGAGAGACGAATCATTGCACACCTCCCCATCTGATTTCAAGGTAATTGCTCAGGAAGTTTGCAGCCTTTTGAGCATTGGTTCCGGTTTTGTTGGTAAGGTGTGTGTATTTTGATGTTGTGAGGATGCTGACATGACCCAGAATTTTTTGTAATTCTACAAGGTCAACTCCGGCCTCCAGCATATGTGTCGCATAACTGTGACGAAGAGAATGACATGAAATTTTTTTTTAATCTTTAGCTTTGTGACAACTGTTTTCATAGCAGTCTGGATGCCACTTCTATCCAGTGGTTTATCAACAAGATGGGCGTTTTTAAGACCTCTTTTTCGGTTTGGGAATATAAACCGTGGGTGTTTGTGAACTCTCCAAAAATTTCTGAGTACCTGCAAGGTCTTCTCTGGCAATGGGACTAATCTGTCCTTTCTACCCTTGGCATCACGAACATGAACCCTCATGTTTGTGGAGTTGATATCTCCAACCTGAAGCTCAATTCCCTCACCCAGACGCAATCCCAACGAATAGACTGTGAAAAAGAAAACTTTGTAGCTCAAGCTTCTGGTAGCTGTTATTAAGCGTTGAAGTCCTTCTATGGTAAGAATATCCTTGGCGGTTTAACCAACGGGATATCTTCCCATGTCTTTTTCAGCACATTGGAATAAAAAAACTTAAGACCATACAGATCAAGCTTGACGGCACTCCAGGAGTGATTTGCCAAAAGATCGTTGAAGTAGTCCAGAAGTTGGTCAAAGGATAGGTCGTATATTTTGCAGTCAAAATAGTTTCCGATTCGCCTGAGTGCTCTGGAATAGGCCTCAATGGTCTTTGGCTGAAATCCGCTCAATTTCAGCAACTTAAGATGTTTTTGATAATAATCATTGAACTTGGGATCAGTGGGCATGTTTGTGTTCATTACAACCTCCTGATAATGTGAATTTAAGGGTATACTTTTGACTCAATGCTTATCTTTTATCACATAAAATTCAGGTTGCAATCATTAATTATTCAAAGTACAATCGCTTGACATTGTCTGCCGCTTTAGCGGCTTCGTCCAACAACGCGCTCCAGCTGACCGCCAATCCGCTGTGCTCCTTGGCGGTTTAACCAACGGGATATCTTCCCATGTCTTTTTCAGCACATTGGAATAAAAAAACTTAAGACCATACAGATCAAGCTTGACGGCACTCCAGGAGTGATTTGCCA
>JAFDHR010000541.1 GCA_019308645.1 Deltaproteobacteria bacterium | reverse complement strand
GCATCAATGGTAGGTTTTAACTCTTCTAACACTTCCAGTGAGTGATCCAGATCTTTTTGGTCGATAACCACGGCGAAATTGCCGCAGTCATCAAGGTCGTAACTCTCTACAAGGAGTTCGATGTTGATGCTATTTTCTCCCATGGCTTTAAATACAGTGCCTGCAACGCTGGCATGATCAGGTACTGACATGATTTTTAACAGCGCACGTCCATCGCTCTGCATAATTCCGCCGATTTTATTATTTTCCTCCATGGATAATGCTCCTGGCGTTTACAGATTATTCCCAGGTTCGTCTGTCTTCGATCTTCTTGTGAAGATCGGGAATGCTTCCCCGTGGGACGATTTGAACAACACCTTTTATAGTCAATAGGTCCTTTATGCCCCTTTCAATTCGGCCACGAAGAATTTCGGGCCGCGAAGTGTCCTCTTTTAATTCCACCAGAAAAGTCATAACATCTTTGTAGTTTTCACGTGTGATTACTACTTGATACTTAAAGACTTCTTTATATTGAGAAATGACTTCATCAGCCTGCCAGGGATGGATGAATGTGCCCCGCACCTTTGCGGCCTGATCAATTCTGCCGAGAATTTTCTTTAACATTGGCCCGGTTCGCCCACAGGGACATGATTCCTGGGCAAATAGAGAAAGGTCTCCAGTGGCCATGCGAATCATGGGATAGGAGGTGTTGAAATTAGTGGCCACGATTTCGCCTGCAGCTCCAGCTTCTACCTGTTTTCCAGTGTAAGGGTCCACTACCTCTACCAGGATATTATCAGGTATATGTAAGCCGGTCATATGCTGGCATTCATAGCCGATGCAGCCCAAAAACACTGTGCCGTACACCTGCCGGACGGTCATTTCCAACTTATCCTCAATACGGGAGCGCAGAGATTCAGGAAGGATTTCTGCACCCACCAGTGCGGTTTCAAGAGAAATATCCTTTTTCAGATCCAGGCCCATCCCTTCAGCGCGTTGGGCCAAGGTCATGATAAAACTAGGGGTACCTATGAATCCATTAACCTTGAGCATCTGCATGATCTTGATCTGCATCAGTGTGTTACCTACGCCTGTGGGGATCACAGTCCCACCAATCCTCTTCACTGATTCATCCAACATGAAGGCAAGAGGCCACATATGGTAATTAAAGGTGTTGATAATGCGATCCCCCTCTTTAAAGCCTACGCCACAAAGTGCCTCTGCCCATGAAGTATCTTGATAATCCCATTCTCCCGGTTGCCATATCAGTCCAGGATTGATATAGATTCGTCTGACCCTGCTGGAATCGATGGTTTCGAATCCCCCAAAAGGCATATCCTTTTTCTGCCGTTCTACTAATTGATCCATGTGAAGGATAGGAAGCTTCTCAAGATCTGCCAGACCCTGGATGTCAGAAAGCTCAATTCCGGCAGAGTGGAAGATTTCTTTATATGCCTTTGAGTTCTGAAAGGCATGCTGAAAGGTTTTTAGAAACTTCTTTTCAAGATCAACCTTTCGTTTTTCCCAATCCATGATTTCACGCTCTTGGTTGAAAAAACGGTTTTCCTTTATGGGGTTACCCATCTCAACTCCTGTGTTTAGAGTTAAAATATTTAAGAACTTATGTTCTGATAGAGAGTATAGATGAAAATTAGGTATGGGTCAAGAACGAGAGATTTCTGTGTGAATGTAGCTCTATTTTGTTTCTTTAGGACGGCTTGTAAAGATAGACAAAAACGATTTAGATAAGGAGATCGATTGCCTAAATAAGGAGATCGATTGCCTAATGGGGTTTATTGAAGGCCATAAAACGAATTCAGAGAAGGTTGAAAAAGATCTCACCCTGACACCTCATAACATATAACAGGCTCAGTTTTGTTCTTGAGGCGAAGTTTAACCTTTTTTTGTATATGGAAGCGACCTTGGGTTTGATCATATGTTTGTTCGCCGATAATTATTTCGCCACCCTTTGCAATCTGCTCTAATCTTGCGGCAACGTTTACGCTGTCACCTATAGCAGTGTAGTCCATTCTGTTTTCAGAACCCAGGTTTCCAACAATGGCGCTGCCTGTATTAATACCAATCCCTATCTCAAATGTCTCTTTATCCTGTTTGGCTCTAACTTTCATCAATTCTTCTGCAGCATCTTGCATTTCTATGGCCGCTTTAATAGCGCCGTGGGAAGCACTGTTTTCAGAGGGAATTAGCCCAAATACTGCCATAAGCTCATCACCGACAAATTTGTCCAATATGCCGTTGTTTCTAAAAATGATATCTACCATGGTGCCAAAAAATTGATTAAGCATGGATACCACCTCTTCAGCCTCCATCCTTTCTGTGATGGTGGTAAAAGACCGTATGTCGGCAAAAAGAATGGTTACCTCCCTTCTTTCATTTTCAATGAATACCCCATTCTTTGAACTAATCAACTTTTCTACCAGGTGTTCTCCCACATATCGGCTCAATCTGTTCCTCAACTCTTCTTCTTCTTTCGTCCTTATATAGGATTGAGAAATATCTTTGGCATAGATCATAAGCTGCACAGATTGGTCCTTAACATCCCTGTTAGCCTCATTTAATTTCTTGAGCACGGAGTTAAAATGGCTCGCTATGTCGTTCAACTCCTGGTCAGCACTGATATGGACAGGTTCGCTCTTTACCCCAGCTTCAACCATGCCTGTCTCTCTGGACAGATTAACAAGTTGGTCGGCAGACCTTCTCATAAGAGAAAAGCCTGTCAAAATAGAAAAGAGTGCCAATGCAGAGAAAAGGATGACCCTATCTGTCAAATCCATGTTTTCATACACAAACAGATATGTAACCAGGAGAAATGGGATGATCCCCAATAAGACTAAAACGATACGCGTCTTTCCAAAGAAACTCTTGGAATTTTGATAATTAGATTTCATCATTTATACAGGGCTGAATACCTCTCGCCCGCTCTCCCGATTTATCGGGATCGCTCGAGCCCACAGAGTTCTCAGAGATAATTTTTGAATCCGAGTAATACCATCCTTCAGCATAGCCTCGTTGAAATTTATCAATAAACCAAGTGGCTTCTTTGATAGACGTAAATATGTTAAAAGCTGTTTTTTATGGACATCCTGCACTTTTTCAACGGACTTTAGTTCAACAATAATTGTATCTTCAACTAATAGATCAAGCCTAAATCCTTCCTCATGTACTCTCTGTCCCCGATAAAAAATAGGGAGAGGTACTTCATATCTAACCTTTATACCCATATATCTTAACTCAATAACCATGCAAGATTGATATACAGACTCTAATAACCCTGGTCCTAATTTCTTATGAACATTGATGGCAGCCTTTATGATCTGAGATGAGAGTTGATTTAGTTCCATAAAAATCTCCTGCTACAGCAGGATGGCACTTTGATCTGGATTGCCCTCAGCAATCCAGATCAAGCCTCTGTGTCCTCTGTGAGCTCTGTGAGAGATAAAGATACTCCCGTGGTCAGATATGTCCTATAGTTTTACATCAATTCTTTCAAAATGCAACGGGGCGTCAAGCTTAACCGCTATGCTCATAGCTTGACTTTTGTGCTCTATCTTTGAATCAGACAACAGTAGCCTTTCCTATCATACAGGCCTTCACTTCATCACTGCCAGGTAGATGAATGGTCAAGTCTAATGATTGACCCGGTAAATATTTGCCGACTTGTTGGGTTATAAACTTTGCGCTTTCCCCCGAGATATCCTTTAAAACAGTATTTTCCTTATATCTTTTTACTTCTATATCTTCGGTAGACACTTCCATTCTAAATGTAATTGGAAAACGATCAAAATTTCTTCTCTCGGATTGATTGTTCATTTTGCACCAAAGGCGAAGCCCATCATAAGCTTGGGACCCTCTTTCTTGTTAAAGCTGTATCAGCTCAATATTTAGGGGAAGCATAGTGGAAAGACGGCGCCCTCCCGACAGTCGCGTCAGAAAAACCCTCCTACCCCTTTTTATTGAGCTATTACTTAAAGCTGATATTTAAGAGACATCATCACTGACTTTAAATGAGATTGATGTTGTTGTGCCAACTCCCTCTGTGCTTTCAATGTGTATATCTCCTCCACAGTACTTCGCTGCCGCATGGGCAATATATGCCCCGAGACCAAACCGTGCCGAGTGTTTTACACTAAGAACCTTGAAAAAAGGCAGTTGAGATTTATCTCTGTCTTCTTTGCTCATTCCTCTGCCCTTGTCTGCAATTTTTATTATTAGATTACCATCTTCCCTTCTTGCAGATACTTCAACATCTCCTCCTGATTCTATTGCATTAATTAAGGTCTCTTGTAACGTTGTTCCTACTGCAAGAGTACTGCCTGCCACAGAGGGCAACTCATCCAAGCTCAGCGCCCCTTCCTTTTTTGGATTATAGGTAAATCGCAACTTTACGCTGGGATCTATTGGAAAATCTTCATCTCCATATGTCTTCAACAGCCTTCCAGAGAGCAAGGGACCCAGTATAGTGCTGATATCCACTGAGCTTATTTTCCCTAAGGAGCTTTCTTCTGCCTTAGAGAACTTCCTGTATGCGTTGATACCTGCTAAAAGCCTTGTAATATTGCCCTTTATATCCCCAAGCTCACCCTTTATTTCGTCAATGCTATCTCTAATTTCACACAACTCGATATGACCATAGATAGGGGTGAGTAAATTGCTCAATGAGTCGCCTATGAAGTTATCATAGCCCTGGATTAATATCTCAAGAGCAGCCGCTTTTCTCGAAGCTTCCTCTGCCTGCTTGCGCTCGGTAATATCCCGTACAATGCCTCTAAACCCTATTGGCTTACCTTCTGAATCCTTCATGAGAGATACAGAGGTCTCTACATATCTTTTGGTAGTATCTTTTCTAATAATCTCCCAATCAAATATCTTGGTAGGTTTTCCTGTTTTATATACTCTGTTGAAGGT
>JAFDHR010000540.1 GCA_019308645.1 Deltaproteobacteria bacterium | reverse complement strand
CAGATTAATAGGCGAGTGGATTCGATTGCGCCATTTCTGGATTATGATGGCGATCCTTACCTGGTTGTCTCTGAGGGGAAGCTCTATTGGATTCAAGATGCCTATACGACCTCTCATATGTATCCTTATTCACGTCGATCGTATAAGTATCTAAAAAATAAGAAGCTCAATTACATCCGAAATTCCGTCAAGGTAACCATCGATGCCTATAATGGGAATGTATCCTTTTACATGATTGATGAAGAAGACCCTATTGTTAAAACCTATTCAAGGATATTCCCTGATCTGTTTAAGCCTTTCGGTGAGATGCCTGCTGGTTTGAGAAAGCACATCCGCTATCCCAGGACCTCTTTAAAATCCAGGTGGGTACGTACAAAACATATCACATGGAGGATGTCCAGGTCTTCTATAACCAGGAAGACCTCTGGCAAATCCCCGACGAGATATACAGTGATACCCGGCAAGAGATGCAACCATACTATATCATTATAAAAGTGCCCGAAGAAATTAAAGAAGAGTTTATTCTGATGCTGCCTTTCACCCCTTCCAAGAAGGACAATATGATTGCCTGGCTGGCAGCCAGATGTGACCTGCCAAATTATGGCAATCTATTGGTCTACAAATTACCCAAGGAAAAGCTCATCTATGGACCGATGCAGATTGAAGCCAGAGTGGATCAGCAAACGGAAATTTCCCGGGAGTTGAGCTTATGGGGTCAGAGAGGTTCCAGGGTAATCAGAGGCAATCTGCTTGCCATTCCTATTAGTGACTCATTCATCTATGTGGAGCCGGTTTACCTGGAAGCAAAGCAGGAAGAGAGCGAAACGCCTGCAACACAAGCGACGAAGCCCAGCCCTTTTAGAAAATCCCAAAGGGGAGGAGCTGGATCTCCATTAGTGGAAAAATCAAGGTCCGCGTCCCTGCCGGAATTAAAAAGGGTTATTGTCGCATTTAGTAATCGTCTTGTTATGGCAGAAAATCTTGATAAGGCATTAAGCGATGTACTGGGGAGGGAAATATCCCCCAAGGAATTGGTTACCCCACGTGTTTTTAAAACCCTGGGCGCTGATAATTTAGGTGAGCTGGCCCTCCAGCATTATAATAAGGCCAAGGATTATTTACGCCAGGGGAACTGGGCTGAATATGGTAAGGAATTAGAAAACTTGGAGAAAGTTCTCGGAGATATCGCAAGGATAACACAAGAAAAGAAATAGTAAACCTTGTGGCTCAGGCTAAGTAAGTATGTAATTGTCTGATTGATGCTTTTACAATTTGACGGCATATTCTCGCGAAGCTCCGCCTCAAACAGACGAGTTATGCCTTTAATGGCTCAAGTGCCTAAAGTGCCTAAAGTGCCTAAAGTGAGCTAAAATGCCTAAGGTGAGTAAGAATACTTGATATCTTTATTGACTCTTATATATTACCTCCGAAAGGAGGCTATTTATGCCAAACATAAATGATTTACTTCGTGACCATGTCACCCTTCAAGTAGAGTTCCTGGATAGAATTTACCTGAATGGCTATATTCCCAATCTGCAAATACCAGGTCAGTTGATAGCATTCCTTGTTCAACATCGCAAGCAGAAGATCACCAGCCCTATTGAATCAGATGACAATAAACTTTGTCAAAAGTATCAAACAATATGCCGAAGACAACAACATTCCTATAGTCCATTTTGAGCGTAGACAGCGCAAGGACGATATTGCTGCTAAGATGCGTAAAAAGAGTCCTGTAAAAGACGGAGTGGTGTTCATTGGTATTGCTCAAGAAAAGGCCTATGCATTCAAGGGCCGCAAGAAGAGTCAAAGAGGCTATGTTGGTTTTGACTATTCCCGCCAATCAGTATATGTAAATTACTACTATTTTTACCTCAACGATACTAATTTTGGCCCGGCCTTCATCAAGATCTGCAGCTATGTTCCTTTCCCCATTAAGGTTTATATTAATGGTCACGAATGGGTCAAGAGACAGTTAGAAAAGAAAGGTATTGCCTTTGAAGCCCTTGATAATGGTTTCCTGTCCTGCTCTGATCCCCAGAGCCTCCAGAAGATTTCTGACCAACTGACCAGTTCTCAAATCGAATCATTCTTCTATAAATGGATTGCTCGACTTCCCTATCCGCTCACCAAAGAAGACCAATGGGCTGGCTTTCAACATCGCCTCTCTGTCTGGCAGTCCCGACCATGTCAGCGATTTTTTTGGACTGATTTATTTGACTTCATAATGGCAGTGTGTCCGAATTATTTCCCATCAATCCAACTAAGGCGTTTCCTTTTTATCATTTAATGTCTAATTAAA
>JAFDHR010000047.1 GCA_019308645.1 Deltaproteobacteria bacterium | reverse complement strand
CCTTTCAATAGCTCAGATGCCCCCAGGTGTTCCTGTAGCTACTATGGCAATTGGGAAAGGCGGCGCCCGAAATGCCGCTTTATTTGCTGCCCAAATACTTGCGCTCAAATACTCGGACATTGCCAAGAGATTGGATCAGCACAAAGAAAGCTTGCAAAGGGGTTAGAGAAAGATTGAGCTACGTATTTAAAATTACCTCAGATGAATCCTTAAGAAAGGGTCTCATCGAAGCTGTTAAAATTATCTCGGAAGGCGGTATTGTGGCCTTTCCAACGGAATCCTTTTATGGTTTAGGTGTGGATGCCACCAACACTGATGCTGTTGAAAATCTTTTTAAGATAAAAAAGAGAGATCATAATTTGCCTATCCTTATTTTGATTTCTTCCTTGAGGAATCTCCCTCAATATGTTGCATATACTCCATCAAACGCAAAAAGGCTGGGGGAAGAATTCTGGCCAGGTGGCCTTACTATGGTCTTTCAATCTTCTCCTATCTTGTCATCAGCGCTGATATCGAGTACAGGAAAGGTGGGGATCAGGATATCCAGCCATCCTTTAGCAAATACCCTCTCAAAGACCTTAAATGTTCCAATTACAGCAACGAGTGCCAATATCTCCGGAATGCCCCCTTGTATAAACGCTGATCAAGTTGTAGAATGCTTTAACGATGCTGTGGACCTCATATTAGATGGAGGCGAAACACAAGGAAAATACCCATCTACTATTCTGGATGTGACAACTGATCCTCCTTTAATAATTCGGGAAGGTATTATAAAGGCGGAAGAAATTATTAAAAGTGGTATTTATAAAAAGATAATAAAATAAGAAAAGTCAGTAGTCAGTTGTCAGTGGTCCATTGTATTTTTATTTCTTCACAGTTAATATTAAACACACTGATTAGCATTTTGGTTGCTGTTTAATAATAGCTCAATAAAAAGCGGCAGAAGGGTTCTTCTGGTTTCTTTCAACGGACAACTATCAAAAAATAATTCTACAATTTTGGATAAGTGAAAAATATCAAAATTACAATTATTACAGGACTCTCAGGGTCAGGAAAAAGCACAGCGATCAATGCACTTGAAGATGCTGGTTTCTTCTGTATAGATAATCTTCCGGTTATCCTGCTACCCAAATTTTTAGAGTTAAAGGCCGAGACTTATTCAGAAATAACTAAGCTTGCCTTAGTTATGGATCTTAGGGAGAAAGAGTTTCTTCGGAGATATCCAGAAATTTTTAAAAAGTTTAGGGATGAAGGATATCTCTTGGAAATACTTTTTCTTGAGGCCTCTACAGAGGCGCTGCTAAGGAGATACAGCCAGACTCGAAGAAAACACCCTCTGAGTGAAGAAAAGAATCTTCTTGAAGGAATTCAGACCGAAAGAGAGGCACTGAAAGAACTGAGAGAAATTGCAGATCTGATTATTGATACATCAAATTACAATGTTCATGAATTAAAGGAGATCATCTTAAATCATGCCCTAAAGACAACACCTACAAAAAGGATGAAAATTTATCTTCTATCTTTCGGGTACAAATATGGTATACCCCATGATGCAGATCTTGTTATTGATGTTAGGTTCCTGCCTAATCCTTACTTTGTTCAAGAGTTAAAAAACCTTGACGGAACCTATCCACAGGTTAAAAAATATATGAATAGGTGGAAAGAGACCCATGGTTTTCTAAAGAAATATTTATCCCTTCTTAACTATCTCATCCCTCTTTATGAAAAAGAAGGGAAATCATCTTTAACTATTGCTGTAGGATGTACTGCAGGTACTCATAGGTCAGTAAGCATTGCAGATACTATCTTTGGAGAACTTAAGAAAATAACAAATTCCATCACGCTAACACATAGAGATATTGAATTAGACAAATAATGGGAGATACCCTTAATCAATCAAAGATACAACAGCTTATAAGAAAAGGGGTGAGGATTGACCGCCCGGAAACTATTACTATTGGAGAAGAGGTATCTTGTGATCAAATATCAGATAACAGGGTTGTAATCCACTCCGGGTGTAAGGTTTATGGCTCTCATACAGTAATAATGTCCGGATGCGAAATTGGCTACGAGGGCCCTGTGACGATCGAAGACTGCCAGTTAGGTCCTGATGTAAAATTACAAGGAGGATTTTTTTCACACTCAACATTCTTAGGAAAGACTACGTTAGGATCAGGTGCCCATATCAGGGGCGGATGCCTATTAGAAGAAGAGGCCAATGTCGCCCACACTGTGGGCCTTAAACAAACCATCTTGTTTCCTTTTGTTACCCTTGGGAGCCTAATAAATTTCTGTGACTGTCTAATGGCCGGAGGCACAGATAGAAAAAATCATAGTGAGGTTGGAAGTTCATATATTCATTTTAATTACTCCCCGAATCAGGATAAGGCTACTCCTTCTCTTATTGGTGACGTCCCTAAGGGAGTCATGCTAAATCAGCGACCAATCTTCCTCGGCGGACAAGGGGGATTAGTTGGGCCAGTTAGGATAGGATACGGAACGGTCATCGCTGCTGGAACCATCTATCGGAAAGATTTCATCAAAGGAAATAGATTGCTTTTTGCCGGCTCTAATATCAAGAAACAACAGCCTCTTTATTTTATGCTTTATCCAGGGATCAAAAGGATCATAGCCAATAATATTAATTACATCGCGAATATCATTGCACTGAGGAGATGGTATATTGATGTTCGCTCTCGATTTTTACTTGTTAATCCGATAGAGAAAGCCCTTTATAATGGTGCCTTGGAAAAGATAGAAATGGTAATTAGCGAGAGAATAAAAAGATTAAAAGAGCTTGCTGACAAAATGCCCCGATCAATTGAATTATATACAAAAATGATGAAAGAACATGTCTTGCAGACACAACAAGATCTCAGGAGAGAAATCTTCGAACAATGGCCTAATATAGAAGAGTTTTTAACAGATAGTTATAAAAAAGAAGGAAATTTGGGAAAAAGGGATGAATTTTTAGCTCTTATTCAACAAAAGATAGATGAAAAAGGGAAACATTATATTGAGGTAATTAAGGGATTAGGTAATGCTGGGGCTACCATAGGTACAGAATGGCTTCAAGGGTTAGTTGATGAGATCACTAATCAGATACCAAATATTATTCCCTCTTTGAGACCTTAAAAGCTTAAATTAGGACGCAGATCTTCGCAGATACAGGCAGATAATAATTTATTTTTTTATTCTTTAATCTAAAAAATCTGCGTTAATCTGCGTCCAAAATGGGATTTCCTATACTTTCAAGTTGCTTACTGAAGACTTATCTCATACTGCTCAAGATGAAAATCATTTTTTGCAATTATTACAATACGCCGATTAATTCTTTTTTCCAATTCCATAACGGAGTATCTCTCTTCCTCCTTTAAAACTTTCTCTATCTCAGGATGCACCAAAACATAGACCTTGCCCTCCTCACCGGATACCCATTCTCTTTCCAGATCCCTAAAGATATCATAACAGATTGTAGTGGGCGATTTAAGCCGGCCTCTCCCCTCACAGTATAAACAAGGTTCGGTTAAAAAGAGATTTATATCTTCTTTTGTCCTTTTCCTCGTCATTTCAATCAGCCCTAACTCCGACATCTCGAGAACAGTGGTCCTGGCCCTGTCTTTTCCCAGGGCCTCTTTGAGCGCCATAAAGACCCTTTCCCTGTTCGCTTCCCTATCCATATCTATGAAATCAATGACAATGAGGCCCCCAATGTTTCGTAACCTCAGTTGATAGGCAATCTCCTTAACTGCCTCCAGATTTGTTTTTACAATGGTTTCTTCCAGGTTTCTTTTCCCTACATAACTGCCTGTATTAACATCGATAGAGGTAAGAGCCTCTGTTGATTCAATGACAATATATCCACCGGATTTCAACCATACCTTTTTATCTAAGGCCCTGGTTATTTCCATGTCAATGCCATAGGCATCAAATATAGGTTCTCTCCCTTCGTAGAGTTCAATAGAGTATCTAAGGTTTGGGGCAAAGGTCTCTATGAATTCCAATATTGATTGATACTCCTCCTTTGAATCGATCACCAATCTATCAATCTCTCTGGTAAAAAGATCCCGAACAGCCCTTAAAGTAATCGTTAATTCCTTATGAAGAATGCTGGGGGCAGAAGACGTTTCTCTCTTTCTCTGAATATTCGCCCATAATTTAGTTAAAAACTCCATCTCGCTTTTTAACTTTTCTTTAGGCGCTCGCTCGCTTACGGTTCTCACAATAAAACCTGCGCCAGGTGGCCTTAATTTTTGCATAAGCTTTTTTAATCTCATTCTTTCTTTTTCATCTTCTATCTTGCGCGAAATACCAATGTGGTCAACGGTAGGCATATACACAAGGTGACGCCCGGGAAGGCTAATGTGAGAAGTTGCTCGAGCACCTTTTGTGCCCAAAGGCTCCTTAGAGACCTGAACTAAAATATCCTGTCCCTCTTGCAGGAGACCTTCGATATTAATATCGCTTTCCTTTATAAAGCGCGCCCTCGAACTGATATCAGTCTCTGAGTTATTCTCCTCATCTTCTTCCTGCAGCATAATCTGCTCCCAATGGTGAAGGTCGTTATAGACATCAGCGACATATAAAAAAGCCGGTTTATCAATACCGATATTTATAAAGGCCGCCTGCATTCCAGGTAAAACCCGTAATACCTTCCCAAGGTAGATATTCCCCACGAGTTCCTGTTCAGCCCCCCTTTTTACATGGAGCTCGACCACCATTCCATTTTCCACCAAGGCAACCCTCGTTTCATGTGGCCTTGCATTTATTATCAATTCATTGGTCATTATCATACCTCGGATAATAATACTTTGTAACATTTCAGCTCTTTGAAATTACCTGGTGAATGAGCATGGGGATGTCTTTTTTTCCCTGCCAGTCAGGGAGCACGTGTATGTCTTTTTTTACTCATGCCTTATAATAAATGCATTGGCGTGATCCCGATAATCGGGATGTGCCAGGCTGAGCACTGTCCCGATAAATCGGGATAAGGCCGAGTTGCTCTACATCCCGATTATCGGGATCCTGTGAGGCCCAGTGTTTAACGGCATAGATAAAAAAAGACATACACGTGCTCCTTATGAAATCTATAACCTTGAGGGCATGATGTAAAAAAAGACATCCCCATGCTCATGCATCTCACCAAGGATACCTATGTGGCCCTGAGTAAAGGCCAGGGGGAGTTTTAAAAGAGCTAAAATGTTAAAATACTTTTTGTTTTTAAAATCCTCATTCCCTCTATCTGACTGTCATGGAGAGTGAACACATTCTTTATAATCTCAGCAGGCTTCAATTCCGGCCCTTTTCCGTGTCTTACAGTTAATTCGAGCGCGCCATTGGATAACACATGTAATGCCTTCACCTGAGATCGAATATCAACTATTTTTTCACCATTTCTGCGTTTCTTGACTGCAAAGCATGTCTTTAACATCAAAAACCTATCCACAGCTTCTTTGTTGAAATATCCATTCATCTGGATATGAAAATAGCTTTCTTTAATTCTGGGAGGAGTCTCCTTAATCCCTATCTCCTCCATAGAAAGAACCCTGATGCCAGATGGCAGTTCCTTATTAAGCTTCTTGATTATGAGTGATGTATTTCGAATATTTTTAACCTGAACATCCACTATTTCGCTTAAAGATTCTGTTCCAACGGGGAGTGCTATTGCAAAGGAAACCTTTGGCATAGGATGATAGCCATTAGAATAAACTAAATCCATCCCGACTCTTCTGAACGCCCTTATAAGCACTTGAATGAGCTCTAAGTGACTAAGATATTGGGTCTTTTCAAGTTTTGTAAAACATAGCCTATACCTTTTCCCTTGCTCGTTTGGTTGTTTTGGCTTCAGGCTTTCCTTTTCCTCCAAGGGATGCCAGGTATCAAAGAACACCGGGGAAATGTTATTGTCGCTACAGACTCCACAGTCCGAACAATACTGTCTGCAATCAGGTGTTTGTTTGCCCTTTATAGCCTTTTGCCACTCGCTCAATAAAAACTCCCTGGATATGCCAGAATTTATATGTTCCCATGGTAAAATTTCACCATGATCTCTTTCTCGAAGCAGGTAAAAATCTGGGTCAAGATTGCATGTTTTAAAGGCCTTTTTCCAAATATCTATGCTAAGGTGCTCACTCCAGCTGTCAAAGTGGGCGCCCTGTTGCCAAGCCTCAACCAATACCCTGGTTAATCTCCTATCCCCCCTTGAAAAGATACCCTCTAACCAGCTCGCCTCTGGATTATTCCATTTAACCTTCACTCTACGACTCTGCAATCGTTCCCTGATAAAATTGATTCTTCGTTTACCTTCTTCAAGTTCAAGCTGAGGCAACCACGCAAAAGGTGTATGTGCCTTAGGAACAAAGGGGGAAATGCTTACATTTAACACATGTCCCTTTCTTCCTTGGGGCCCTAATCTGGAAATCTTTTTGCTTAATTCAACAATGGAAATAAGATCACTATCCTCCTCACAAGGAAGACCTATCATAAAATAAAGCTTGAGTAGGTTCCAGCCTCCCTCATAAATCTCCTTAGCTGAATGTAAAATCTGATCCTCTGTCAATCCCTTATTAATAATATCTCTCAGTTTCTGGCTGCCTGCTTCAGGTGCAACGGTAAAACTCGTCTTCCTGACCTTCTTTATCTCCTTCATCAATAAAGAAATGGCTGTATCAATCCTTAATGAAGAAAAACTAATAGCAACATGTTTGTCTGCCACCTTTCGCATTAATGCCTTTAATAATGGAAGGATACAACTATAATCACCGGAACTTAAAGAGAGAAGAGATAGATCCTCAAATCCTGTCTCATATAAGCCTCTTTCAGCAATGCGCAAAATTTCAAGCGGATCTCGTTCCCTCACAGGTCTATATATCATTCCTGCCTGACAAAATCGACACCCTCTGCTACAACCCCTTGCAATCTCAATGGTGAATCGATCATGAACCAGCTCGGTAAATGGGACTATTTCTCTGGAAGGAAAAGGGTAGCGATTAATATCAGAAACAATAGCCTTATCAACGCCTTCATAGCTTTCTGCCAAGGGTTCTATGTGATGTATATTTCCTTTTGCATTGTAGTGCACGTGAAAAAAGGGGGGGATATAAATACCTCTAATCTTTGCAAGCTCTTTTAATAACTCAAGCCTGCTATTTCGCCCATCCAACTTCCATTCCCTTACGGTTTGGCAAATCGAAAGCGCTGTTTCTTCTCCATCACCTATAACCATAACATCAAATAGCGCGGCTACCGGCTCAGGATTAAAACACGCAGGTCCACCTGCGATAATTAGGGGATACATGGATCCCCTCTCTTTAGCTAAGAGGGGCACGTTTCCAAGATCAAGCATCGATAGAATGTTAGTATAACAGAGCTCATGTTGCAGACTGAACCCAATAATGTCAAATTCAGACAAAGGTTTCCCTGATTCAAGAGAGGCAAGGGGAATGCCTTTCTTTTTTAACTCAGATCCTAAATCTACCCATGGGGCAAAGATTCTTTCTGCTGAAAGCCAGTTCTGTAAGTTTAATATATGGTATAAAATTTTTAACCCCAGGTGGGACATCCCAATTTCGTAAACATCAGGAAATGCTAAAGCAATAGAGATCTCGACAGCAGAAGGGTCTTTCTGAACAGAATTTATTTCATCCCCTAAATATCTACTTGGATGAGTTATTTTAGAAAACCACGCTTGTTGGTATACATGCATTTTTAAGTGAGCTAAAGTTTAAAGTGCTTAAAGTTTAAAGTGCTTTGTATGGACAACCCGGAAATTGAAACTGGAAACTCGAAACTTGGGAAAAATTTTAGAATTATTAAAATAGATAAAGTTCTTTAGCAAGCATTCAGCCGTCAGCTTTTGCTTATTATAACCCGTAAGGTAAACCAGCCTCAGCCTGGTAAAAGTCCATTCCCGACCAGAATATGGCTAAAAATGTCTCAGGAACAGACAAAAGTAGGACAGAACCGTGTTATAGCTGAATGCCGACCGCTGGCAGCTGAATAATTACCTTCTTTGTTTATCCAGTTTCCAGTTTCCAGTTTCCAGTTTCAATTGAAATAGGTAAACGAATGGTTATCAAGGTTCCCTTGGCATCGAGATTTTCACCTGAAACATCACCCCCAAGACCCTCTACAAGCCTTTTAACTATAGCCAAACCCAGGCCAGATCCATCTTTTCTGGTTGTAGCAAAAGGTTTAAATATATCCTTAGCTATTTTAGGATCTAAGCCTGGTCCATTATCCTCAATTTTTATCCTTACTAACTCTACAGATTCACTTGAACTCTCAAAATCCATTTCTTTATCTGCGCTAATAGAAATGAGTCCACCTTTTGGCATTGCCTCGGATGCATTCAGAAAAATATTCCACAATACCTGTTTGAGCTGCTGCGGATCTGACTTAATCTTTAAAGGGCTAACAATTTTTGTATCTACATCTAAATGCTTAGACCAGCTCTGACTATTTTGAAATAAATAAAGTGTATCTATAATCAATTGATTAAGTTCAAATTCTTCAATTCCTATCCTTTGTGGCCGAGCAAACTGCAAAAAATCATTTACAAGATGGTCCAATCGGTTGACTTCTCTGAAAACAATCTCCATTAACCTTCTGTTAATATGGGACTCATCTTTTGACAAGCTATCATTTAGCACCTGAATAGAGCCACTTATTGAAGCTAAAGGATTTCTTATCTCATGGGCCATTCCAGCAGCTAATTCTCCAATCATGGCAAGATTTTCCATTCTCTTGACCTCTTGCTCCATCTCCCTGATGCGTGTCGTGTCTTGAAAAACAAGTATTGTACCTTTCTTGGTTCCATCATATTCTTTTAAAGGTGAGGTATTCAAAAGAAGATTAATTTCCTGGTCATCCTGCCTTTTATAAGAGAGTTGGCTGAACTTCTGTGGATTTTGAACCTTAAGATAAGGCATTATATGAGGTATAATATCACCAATATCCTTTCGGACAGCATCTCTGGAATCAATATTAAATATCCTTTCCGCTCCCCTATTAAAGACAATGATTTTGCTATGATTGTCTATTGCAACCAGTCCCGAGGAAATATTTTGAATAATATTTTCCTTGAGCATCTCCAAATCGGCTATGTCCTTCCGTTTGGCTTTGAGTTCAGTCCTGCTCTTCCGAATCTGCTCTGATAGAAAACCACTCAAGAAGGCCACCAAATAAAAGGCAGCTACATTGACAAGAATCATGTAAAAGATTTCACTGCTCTGGTACTCTCGGGCATAGGGAAAACGGGAACCAATGGGATTAATCAATCCATAGTAACTTAAATCAAGAAATGCGCCATATAATATGGTGCTAAAAGAGGCTATTATCATTCCTCCATACCGATAAAGGATGGTTGCGCCTGTGATTATGTTCAATAAATAAAGAAAGGAGAATATACTTTCAATACCGCCGGTCGTATAGATAATGGCTGTTATGAAGATGGTATCGATAAAAAGCTGAAGATACGCAAACTTGAAGAGATTTTTAATGTACTTAAGTGCAACTATATAAATAAATGTGAGGAAATAGATTGAGGCAATAAGGATGTAGTGCGCATTTAAGATCTCACCAAAATAGGTTTTTGTTTCCCTTACCTGAATTACAATCGCTACTCCTAAAAGGAGGGAAACAAGTCCCACCCTCAGAAACATCAATAATTGAAGGCGGGAAAGAGTCTCTTTCTGGTCAAGATCTTGATCCGTTTTGACCATAATTGTGTGAGTCAGCCCATTGCCGCAGCCATCTGGAAGATAGGAAGATACATGGCAACAACCAGGCCTCCAATTGAGCCGCCTAAAAACAACATTAAGAGTGGTTCCAACATAGATGTCATAGCAGAAACTGTAGCATCAACCTCATCGTCATAAAAATCCGCTATCTTTTCTAACATGGTATCCAGAGCACCAGTTGACTCTCCAACAGAAATCATTTGGGTTACCATGCCGGGGAAGATATCTGTCTCGGAAAGAGGTTCGGCAATTGTTTGCCCTTCAGCGATGCTACCTCTTGCGTCAAAAATAACCTCTTCTACTATAACATTACCTGCTGTTTTGGCTGTTATCTCTAAGGCATCTAAGATAGGTACACCACTACTGACCATAGTGCCAAGAGTCCTTGTAAATCTTGCAACAGCCACCTTCTTAATAAGATCACCAAAAATCGGGAGCTTGAGCAAAGTACTGTCTATGTTCCTTCTTCCTGAACTCGTTCTTGCATATCTCCTAAATGCCCAGACAAAGACAATCAGCCCCACAATCATATAATGTATATTTCCCTTAATAAAATCGCTCATGGAAACCACTACCTGGGTTGGCACTGGTAGTGCCTTTCCAAAACTGGAAAACATATCCTGAAACACAGGGATGACGAAAATCAAAATTACGGCAATAACAATAATGGCGATACCTACCACAACAATAGGATAGGTCATAGCGCCTTTAATCTGAGATTTTAGCTTCTCTGCCTTTTCAATATACGAAGCCAGGCGCTGCAAAATGGTATCAAGAATCCCCC
>JAFDHR010000539.1 GCA_019308645.1 Deltaproteobacteria bacterium | reverse complement strand
GTGTATCAAATTTTTAAATTCAAAGGGTGTTATTGATATACACCTTGCTGACCAACTTGTTCTTTATATGGCTCTGGCCAGGGGGCGCTCAACATTGATAACTGAACGCATAACCGAACATCTCCTCACAAATATCTGGATAATAAAGCAATTTCTTCCGGTTAAATTTGATATAGAGAAAGAAGCTGGAAAGATAGAGGTGGATGGAAAGGGATGTAGGATTAAATAGTGAAAGCTGAGTATCAAAGAAAGGGAAGTTTTTCCTTTTTTCGGTATGCCAGGGCCTGACATGTAGCTATTAAGGTATTATTCTTTCCCTCAGTAACCCTTATATCATAGCTTGCCGTCTTTGCTGATCGGTGGATTTCTTTCGATTCCGCCCTCAATACTGCTCTATCTGTTGGGGATCTATGATAGGTAACTGCCACATTCAGGGCAACGGCCACTGTACCGTGAGTATTGCATGATATTTCAAAGGCCTCATCAATTAAGGAAAATATAGCTCCCCCATGGGTCATATCAAAAATATTTGCCATATCATCCGCTAATTTCATTTCTACCAATGCATATCCCGGTTCTAATTTGAGTAACTTTAAACCCATTTTTCTTGGCATATGGTTCGTTGGCTACCCTCTGCCGAATAGCCTCTATGACTTTTTTATCCATTTATCCTTATACTCCGAGTTTCTCTATTTTATATTGAGATGGTCGCCTAATCTATCCAACCCTTGTCCCTGCCAAATCAATGGCCAAAATCCTCCGTTGATGAAACCGGAATCTGTTTCTCTCGGGATTGCTAAGCCCCATGTGGTTGGCTCATTATGATGGTAATTGAAGGCATAACCGTATTTTTCAATAAACCGGAAAATATTATTATCGTTGGTAAACACTGAATATTCCAAAACCATACCATCGTGAGAGTGCTCCGCCATCAACCTGGTTGCATAAATTGCTATCTTTTCATCGCCTTTAATCACTATAAGGTGAGGGAACATACATTCCTGCCCTAAATATCTCTTGATATCTTCACCCTGAGTCAATTTTTCCAGGTCAACCGTTATGATTTTTGGCATAATGGATGGCCTTCATAAGTCTCGTAACCGATTTGTGGAATAGCTTTCCGGTCGCTCAACCATTAAGTTGGCCCGTTTTCAGCATTTAGTCCAGAGGGACTGTATCGGCAATGCAAACAGGTTTTTGCCAAAGGAAATGCCCTCTATTCCGGTATAGAGTACTATGCCACGACGGAACCGTTTACCCAGCGTGTCTTGCAGCATTTGAAGACTCCTGAAATTTTTTGAGTTGAGTGATTTGGCGGCCTTGATCTCAATACCGACGGTGCGCCCACCTGAATCTTCCATAATAATATCTACTTCATGTCCTGTTTGGGTGCGAAAATGAAACAAGTTTGGCTGCACGTTGCTCCATGCGGATTGTTTGAGCAACTCAAGGACTACAAAATTTTCAAGCAGTGGACCTATAAGAGGTGTTCCATCACTTATCCGGCCTTCATCAATTCCAAGAAGGTGTGTCGTCAGTCCTGTATCGTTTAGAAAACATTTTGGTGCCTTGACCAATCGCTTGCCAAGGTTGCCTGACCATGCCGGCAGAAGAGTGATCATAAAGGTTGTCTTAAGTAGGGTCATATAGCGTTTTAAGGTACTCTGCGGTATGCCGCAGCTACGGGAAAGTTCGGAGAAATTAAGTAATGAGGCTGCACGGGTAGCAAGCAGAGAAAGCAATCGAGGCATTTCGGTAAGGCCTTCAATGTTGGCAAGGTCCCTCACATCTCTCTGTAAAATAGTGGTAATATATGAGCCGAACCATGCCTTGCGGCGGGTAAATGCGGGGCGTTTGAGGATCTCCGGATACCCCCCGGTGAAAATCCTTTTAATAAGCCTGGCTCGATCTTCTGTATCTTTTTTATAAGAAGAAGGCTTGTCATCAAAAGCGGCATCCACAAAATTTTCCTGCCTGCCATCAACTTCACCCTGAGAAAATGGCCATAATGTCAGAATTTCCATTCTACCGGCCAGCGACTCCGATAGGCGTGGAAGAAGTAAAATATTTGCAGAACCGGTAAGAAAAAAGCGGCCGGATACACGGTTACGGTCGACTTCGGCCTTGATTGCCATAAAAAGTTCCGGCACTCTCTGAACTTCGTCAAGGATTACATTTCCTTCTATCCCTGCGACAAAGGCAGTAGGATCATGCTGTGCCGCTGCGAAAACCGTGGCATCATCAAAAGTCAGATAACGAGCAGGGTGGGGTCCTTGTGCAAGCCATTTGGCAAGCGTACTTTTTCCTGTCTGTCTGGCCCCGTTCAGCAATACAACAGGACTGTCTGATAATGCATCGAGGATAATGGGGGTAATATTACGATTGATCATGCTGGGATATTAACCATTGTCTGGATGAAAATCAACCAAAAAGTGGTTCTTTAACAAATAAAAATGATCCTATCCCACAGTTTGTTTGAAATCCAATTATTAGAATCTAGCAAATAATTTTTATTAACAGGGCCAATTTTCTCGGAAGTTTCATCCGTTACTAAGAATTCATCATTTCCAACAATACCTTCAAACA
>JAFDHR010000538.1 GCA_019308645.1 Deltaproteobacteria bacterium | reverse complement strand
CATGCCGGCAGATCAATTTCCTGGCTTTTGGGGGAGGATTTGCGAAACAAATTTAGTGAAGTGATAAAAACTCGCTTCTTAAAAAATATAAGGAGATTCCCACTCTATGTCAAGGAAAAGGCGGAAAATAATTGGTGGTTTTGAGTTTTAACCTGGTAAGTTTTGTGTTGGATAGCAGGGCATGGAAGGCATATTTTTTCGGAAATTGAAATTTATTATTTAGCTCAGGTATTTTTATTCTAAACACCCCTTCATTCACCTCATTATTCATCGAAAGATAACAGCTGCGTCTTCATTTCCTCATATCCCTCTTCCATCAAGGGCTTGAGATGTACTATGTCTGCGGTGTTATACTGGATCAAGCGTTCCAGTGCGCTCTCATCTCCCCACTGGTATGCCTTCCAGAGTAAAACAGCCTCATAACCGTCCATTCCGTCAATTGCAGATGCTCGGTGAAGATCAAAGGATTTTTCAACTGTAGCCTAACTTTTTCAAGAAAAAACGCAAATCAATATGGGCAGGTGGCAATGAGATGTTGGGAAATTGGCGCCTTATAAAAGGCAAGTCAAATTGGGCTCCGTTAAAGGTGATGACCAGTTCGTATTTATTTACTTCAGATTCAAATTCGACTAAATTAATGCCTTGAACAAAGGTCTTTGCAGTTTTGCCGTCATAGAGGCCAATAACAGTGATCTCGTCAACTCCCTGGTAAAGTCCGCTTGTTTCAATGTCCAGATATACAGCCTTATCCTTGAACCTACCGAATAAACGCCATATATCCGCAGGGGATAGTTTATCTAAGAAAAAGCGGATGTTGTCCCTATTTTCAAGAGAAGCCTCTAAATTCCGACGTACAAAGGAATCCCGAGCCAAGGAAAGGGGAGTCTTTTTAGTGCTTAGAAAATCTTTCCACGTAAGGATGCCATTCCACCAGAGATGCCGCTCTGTTTTTGGGCCAATGCCGGGGATGTGGATAAAGGTGTGTTCAAGCAAATGGGGGTTCCGTTTTTATTGAGTGACATTTCCCAGGCCATCAAGGTTACAAAGAGGTTTACCATGACCCGGATAGATGTTTTTTACATCGAGCGGTAATAGTTTTTTAAAAGATCCCTTGATTGCATTTTGGTTACAGCAGAAATTATTTAGCTCGCCACTGCCTTTCATATTGAGAATTGTATCCCCGGAGATGATGCTTTTTTCATTATTGTTGTAAAAGCAAACACTGTCATTAGTATGTCCAGGGGTTTTTAGTATCACCCAGTGTGGCAAATACGGTATTGGTTGGTCTTCATCCAATATGCATTCGGCACTGTAATCGGAAGGGAAAAATTTTGTCCTTAAGAAGGGTAAAGGAATCGCTCCCTTGCCACTAAATAAGGCGGCAATTGTATTTTTGATGTGATTATCAAGGGCTATAACTACTGGCAGTAGCCCTTTGAGCCATGCGGATGGAGAAAATAGACAGATCTTATCCTTTCCATTTAGGTAATCTCCAACCATATTAAAGAAACAGACCCTAATTTTAGGAAAAAGCTCTACAAGGCTGGATATACCAGCTACATGATCTATATGAAAATGGGTGGCAGTCACCATTCGCAAAGAGAAGGTATTTATTGATCCGCCATAGACGGAGAGGTATTGATATATTTTTTCAGCAGCTTTGGAGGTGCCAACATCCACAGCAACAAAGGAATTCCCATCCTCTATCACGTATGTGTTGGCATAACCACCGCTGATAAGATGAACAGGCATGACCTGATAACTTTTACATAAAAGTAAAAATACTAAATACTAAACAATACCAAATATCAAGATCCAAATTACAAAAATATGGTTAGAATTAAGATTTTGTAATATTAGTTAATGGTTTTGGATTTTGAACATTTTAATTTCATGCTTGTTTAGGATTTCGGTATTAGATTTTAGGATTTATAGCTTAATAGGGGTGCTAAGAAATCATATCGAATGCCTTAGATAGCGCATTTTTAAGTTCGGATACCTTTGTTCCGCCCCCTTGTGCCATATCTTTTCTACCACCACCCTTTCCGCCAACAATAACAGACAGATCTTTTATAATCTTCCCGGCATTGAACCTATCTGTCAGATCAGGTGTTATTCTGCATAGCAAAAAGACCTTACCATCGCCCTTGGCGCCAAGTACAATTATTCCAGATTTGAGCTTATCATTTAAATGGTCACCAAACTCCCTTAAGTCTTTGGGGTCACTTGTTGCCACCTCCTGACTTATAACATTGACGCCGTTTATCTCCCTGGCGGTACTGATTAAATCCTCTGACTGTTTTCTTAAAAGCCTGGCTTTGAGGGATTCTATCTCGCGATCTTTTGCTTTCTGATCCCCTATAAAATGTTCGACCCTTGTGACAATATTACCAGGAATAGTTTTAAGAAGGCCGGATATGGTTTTAAGATTATTCATTTCCTTTTGTATTTCCTGAATAGCACCCTGCCCCG
>JAFDHR010000537.1 GCA_019308645.1 Deltaproteobacteria bacterium | reverse complement strand
TCTTGCTCCAGAAGAGCAAAAGCGACAACTTCTTATGGATACGCTTGAGGATGTAACTGCACTTGCTTTTGGAATGGCAAGACCAAAGCCATTTAAACTTCCTAAACAGACCCAGAATATAGCGAAAGAAATTGCCGAAGAGCCAGATTTTATAAAACGTATACATTCTGCTATCCTTAAAGCAAAACCGTTACGTAAAGAGCAAGAGAAGATTTACACTATAGCCAGAAGGAAAGCGATAGCAAGAGCACTATAGCCAGAAGGAAAGCGATAGCAAGAGCAAAAAAGGCAGGGGAAGGACTGGAAGGAGAAGCTCGTGCTAAAGCCGAGGCAGCCGCACTTCGTGGTGAAATGCCTAAAGTGGAATTTGAAGCTCTTAAATTGCCCCAAGAAGATGTAAACGCAGCATTCAATTTGATTAAAGAGAAAGTTCCTGATTTCTATGGACAGAAAACAGCGGAAAGAGGACTTTGGAAAATCTTCGATGGAGCAGTGCCACAGGAAAGCGAGTTAGTGGAACTAAGGAGAGTATTTCCACGAACCTTTATTCAGGATTTACTTAAAAAAAGACCGCTTTTCAAACAAGCGAAAGAATTAGGATATGAAGTAATTAACGTTCCCAGGGCTATAATGGCAAGTGCTGACTTATCCGCTCCTTTGCGACAGGGCATCTTTCTTGCACCTCGACATCCTATTAGATTTACTCAAGCATTTCTTAAAATGTTTAAACAATTTGGGAGTGAAAAAGCATATAAAGCTGTCCAAGAATCTTTAACCCGAAAAAAGTGGTATGATTTATTACGGGAATATGGACTTCAATTAACAGATGTAACTGGGGGCTTAACATCGCAGGAAGAAGCTTTTATGGGGGCTAATCTTGCTGAGAGAATACCTCTTGCTGGCAGAGTAGTAAAAGCATCTAATCAAGCTTTTACCGGATTCATAAATAAATTCCGAGTAGATGTTGGCAATGATTTAATGGAAAAAGCCTTTAAAGCAGGCCTTGATCCACAAAATAACCCAGCATTAGGTAAAGCAATTACTAAATTTGTGAATGCTGCAACGGGAAGAGGCGATCTACCACACTCACTTGAAAGCGCAGCGCCTTTATTGAATAGTCTATTCTTTTCCCCTCGTTTAATGGCATCACGGCTCACATTGCTTAATCCAATTTATTATATCAGACAACCTGCATTTGTAAGGAAAGAAGCCCTCAAATCTCTTTTTGCTTTTGCTGGAGCTATTGCCACGACTTTAGGATTGGCTGATATGGTGCCGGGGGTAAAAGTAGGTAAAGACCCTCGAAGCGCAAACTTTGGCAAGATAATAATCGGGAATACCCGTATTGATATAATGGGCGGTTTCCAGCAATATTTAAGAGCAGCAGGACAACTCCTTTCAGGGAAATATATTAGTTCAACAACTGGCAAGGAATATACATTAGGTGAAGGATATAAACCTATGACACGGTGGCAGATTATAGGACGACAGGCCGAATCTAAATTAGCTCCGCCTGCCTCATTTGCAGTAACTTTACTGAAAGGGCAAGATATAAAGGGCGAGAAAGTAAGCGTGCTTAAAGAAGTAGCCAAACGCTTTGTGCCGATGGTTATGCAAGATATTTATGACATTGCACAGGATGATCCAGAACTGTTACCTTTAGCTACATTAGGCGTTTTCGGGGTGGGCTTGCAGACTTATGGCCCTAGAAAATCAAAAGATTATATGAGAAGCATAGAGGGAATAAAAGGAATAGGAGCATTAAGCGGATGGCAATAAGGAAGTCATAGCTTTTCATATCAGAAACAAAAAGAAGAATGGAGGAATAAGATGAGAAAATTTTTCAAAGAAATGTTTTCAGAAGGGACAGCAAGTTCCTGTATGAGATTTTGCGTAACAATTGTAGTTATTACTTATATGTTTAACTGGACAGCGTTTAATCTAATAAACCATCAATTGGCAAGTTTTGAGCTAAAAGACCTCATTGGTTTGTTAGGCGTGCTTGCCATGAAATTAGGGCAGAAGAAGCTTGAAAACGGAGGGAAGTAAGATGAAGAAATTCTTTAAATCTTATTCTAATAAACTCTTACTTATCGTTGTTCTTGTAGGACTGCTTGGCATTCCTCTCTTAGCTAATATTGAACTAAGACCAAATGTAGCCGAATCGTTTGTTGTTAAGCAGGCAGGAGTAGAATATTTGGTTGACCCTACAGAAACCGACCAGGGAGCAACAGGTAATGGAAAGAGC